>NZ_CP072453.1:4200000-4500000 GCF_019343475.1 Providencia sp. R33
CGTTAGCTTTGCTTTTTTCTTCACCTATCTTCAATAAAGTCAGATTGAGATTAACATCACAGATCTGTTCTCTTATTCGCCAATTTGATTGCAATAAATCCGTACTGATAATAATGTTACCCGTAACAAAGTTACCGGTAACATTATGCCGGATGATGAAAAGAATAGAACAACGATAAAGTCTGAGGAGTTTCCTATGAGTGATACCCAAAAACAAAATTACACTTTTGTCCTGATGGGGGTATCGGGCAGCGGTAAATCAGCTGTGGCGAACGGTGTTGCACAGCAATTACAAGCCGCTTTTTTAGATGGTGACTTTCTGCACCCTAAAGCGAATATTTTAAAAATGGCGTCAGGGCATGCCCTTAATGATGAAGATCGCCAGCCTTGGTTGGAGGCATTGAATCAAGCCATTTTTGCGATGCAAAGAACCAATGATATTTCGTTAGTCGTGTGCTCAGCACTGAAGAAAAAATACCGGAATATTTTAAGAGAAGATAATAAAAACTTATTTTTTATCTACTTAAAAGGCGATGCTAACGTGATAGAAGAACGACTCAAAGCGCGTAAAGGGCACTTTTTCAAACCTGAAATGCTCAAAACGCAATTTGCGACCTTAGAAGAGCCTAACGAAGCAGAAACTGATGTGCATGCTGTGGATATTCGTCAATCTCTTGAAGACGTCATCGGTAATACCTGCTCAACGATTACACAGATTGTTTCGGGAGATACAGTATGAATACCGTTGAAACACTTAGTACACTGACATTAGTGCTCACCGCAGTGGGCTCCGTTGTCTTACTGCTATTTTTAGTGATGTATGCACGCTTACATGCTTTTGTAGCCTTAATGATTGTCTCCATTGGTGCTGGCTTATTTTCAGGGATGCCAGTGCAACAAATCACTGAAACCATGCAAAAAGGGATGGCTGGGACTCTAGGCTTCTTGGCAATCGTAGTTGCACTCGGTGCCATGTTTGGCAAAATTTTGCATGAAACAGGCGCATTAGACCAAGTCGCTAATAAATTGCTTAACCTGTTCGGTGAAAAACGTGCGCATTATGCTGTGGGGATCGCAGGGCTTATCTGTGCTTTACCCCTGTTTTTTGATGTAGCAATTGTCTTATTGATTGGTGTTGTTTTTGCAGTTGCTAACCGTACTGGCCATAACGTTGTTCGCTTGGCAATTCCATTATTTGCAGGGGTCGCGGCGGCTGCAGCCTTCTTACTGCCGGGGCCAACGCCAATGCTTGTTGCATCACAAATGGGCGCGGATTATGGCTGGATGATCCTAATTGGCTTATGTGCTGCTATCCCAAGTATGATTTTAGCGGGGCCATTATTCGGGAGTTTTATCAGTAAGTTTGTCCATATTGATATTCCTGCGGATTACCAAGCGCCGAAAACAGAGCATGGCAAAATGCCAAGTTTTGGATTCAGCTTATGTTTAGTGTTATTCCCGTTAGTCCTTGTCGGTTTAAAAACCATTGGAACCCATTTTGTTGAGGCGAATTCAACCGCTGAACATTGGCTAGAATTTATTGGTCACCCATTCACTGCGTTGTTGTTAGCGTGTTTGGTGGCAATCTATGGTTTAGGTTTCCGTTATGGCCTAAATAAAGAAAAAGTGATGGAAATCTGCTCGGCAGCGATTCAACCCGCTGGGATCATCTTACTGGTTACCGGTGCAGGTGGGGTATTCAAACAAATTCTGGTGGATTCAGGTGTTGGCCCTGCGCTGGGTGACTCTTTGATTGGTGCGGGTTTACCGATTGCGGTGGCGTGTTTTGTATTAGCGGGCGCTGTGCGTGTGATCCAAGGCTCTGCAACAGTAGCGTGTCTAACAACGGTCGGTTTAGTGTTACCTGTTATCAGTGAGCTTGGCTATTCTGGCGCACAGCTAGCTGCATTAGCGATTTGTATTTCGGGTGGCTCGCTTATTTTAAGTCATGTGAATGACTCAGGCTTCTGGTTATTCGGTAAATTTACCGGTGCAACAGAAGCACAAACCCTGAAAACGTGGACAGTAATGGAAACTATCCTCGGTACAACAGGGGCAGTGGTTGGAATGATTTTCTTCGTTTTCTTATAATTTCATTTAGATAAAAAGCAAAAGGTCAGCACATGAGGCTGACCTTTCAGACTGCAGTCAAACCGATTAGGTTTGACTGCAGGTTGGATTGGTTTTGAAAATAAACGAGAAAAATCAATTCATTGATTTTTGGCTGATAACACAAAGCAGGAAAAACCACGCTTTTATCCTGCTTTGTCAACAACCTTAAAGGTCAGCACATGAGGCTGACCTTTTTTTGTTTATGCACGAAAGGCAATTACTGTAACAGCTGATTGAGCTGGCTGTATAAGCCCTGTGCGCTCTTCTTGTAGCCTTCGACAGATAAATGCACATTATCAGGACGCGCTAAGTCTTGCGCTGCCCACGTACGAATTGAGCATGGACCGCCCATAAAGGCTTGCCAGTCCCAAAATAGCGTATTTTCTTGCGCTGCGACGGCTTTTTGAATTTCAATCACACTCATTAAATTCACTGGCATTTGGGCTTGGCAGCTAGCTGCATTGCTAAATTTCAGTGAATCATTCGGGCCAACCAATAAAATTACGCTATTTGGCATTTGTTGGCGGATTAAACGAATTTTTGCCCGCAAGTTTTGCTCATAAGCGGCTAAATCTAACGTGTCATTGAAAGCTTCGTTGGTACCGTAGGCCAAAATCACCATATCAGGGGACATCTGCGCTAGCGTTTCGCTCCACTGAGGTTGCCACTTGTCGACCATCGTTAAGGTGGCACCGTTAATTCCGAGTGCAGACACCATCACGCCAGGTTTTGTTGAGCGGACTAACCAACCACCGATTTTCAAACTGTTATCTTTGCTCACAGAAACTTGCGCAGGTAATTGGGTATTAACCGGTGTTGAGAAGCGCCACTGGTTCCCTGTTGCGGGTAACGCCACACTTGGGGATACCGCAGGGGATACGCGCATTTGTGAATCACTTGAGCCCTGATATAGAGCTTGTAACTGATAAGCTCCCAGTGCGGGCTGCAGTGGTTTCAATAACACATTGCTGTTCGCGGTTTGCGGCTCTGCAATAAAGCCCCCTAGCGGGTAATCAAAGCGTTCATCTTTACGGCTTGACGATAGTGACCACTCTTTTTTCTCACTCATGCGGTTGATGGTCGCAGTGCGTTGTCCTGGAACCGAAATTGGCGGAATAAAGCCGGGGCCTGCATCACCATAGCGCTGCTGAAATAAGGTTCTCAGATTGCCACTGAAAAAATCAGCCGCAGTGTGAGAGTCACCAATTTGGACAATATGCACTTGTTGGTTGCCTTGGCGCAATTTATTGGCGAATTGGCGCAGGTTTGGTTCTGCATTATTCACTAATTGCCCACGTTCAACCGCGCTCTGACCTTTTGTCGAGCTAGAGGGACGTGCTTTGTCTGATGTGTTCTGGCAAGACAACAAGCCCAATGACAGCAGCGCAATAACGCTGCCAGCCAAAATTTTGGACTTAGCTTGACGCAGGTTGTTCAGTTTCATGAGGTTCCTTTTCTTCCTCTGCGAAGTGGATCAGTGAGAACACTTTTTCCGCGATGATCTGTTGGCCTTTTCCGCTGAAATGAATGCCATCACCACTTCGTAATTTAATTGTGCTGCTTTCGTCGCCGATATAGTCAGAGTAGGTATCGCCTTTATATTTAAAGACATCATTGACGGAGAAGTAAATTTCACCGTTACTCTCGACTTCAGATTGGTAGAGGCTTCGTAAGAATTTCATACCATCAGATAGCGTATTTTTACGCATATTAGGGGGGCCAACCCAAATAACATCAACATTGTGCTGGCGAGCGGTGGATATTATATCACTAATCCGCCCACGGTAAACGTTTTCCCAATCTTCACTCTTAAATTTGACGTATTTATAGCCTGTTTGTGGTGGCATATCCCACGGATCATTAGGCCCTAAAAACACCACTAATACTTTAATATTTGGATTGTCATTCAATGCGTTAGCAATAGTCTGTGGCCAGTTAAAAAAGCGCGGATAAGCGAGACCAGTACTTTGCTTACTTAAATTAATGCTATCGATATTATACTTTTTCAATAGCATGTTTTTCACATGAGGAGCTACCCCTTGCATCATTGAGTCACCCGCAAATAATACCTGCTGACCTTTTTCGATATTGGCGATGTGTTTGGCAACAATCGGCTGGTTATTTTTGACAGTAACGCCGCCAAAATTAACGCCTTTTACTTTTTCTCTGGCTTGCGGGCGTTTCAGTAATTCAGGGAAAGTGACAGACAAACTTTCCGCTGGGTAAATATAGCCATGAAGAAAATGCAGACCGACTTGGAAATCCGTTGGGAAGGCCAGTTTTTTGCCTTGATTTTCCAGTGCGAGCTTAGAGGCTTCTTTCTCTTCTTGGGCTTTTTGCCCTGAGGCATGGTAAGCAAATGTGGAGCCTGCTTCTAATGCGCCATCATGTAAATAAGCGCCATAATCCCAGACGGGGTTTCCTACCATTTTCGCCCATGGGGTATCTTGGTGGTATTTTTGCTGCCAGAAACGCTCTAGAGAGCCTTGATTGAGCCAAATCAATAGCATGCCTGCCACTAAGACAATTAACAGTACCTGAACCATTCTAACAAGGGTCTTTTTAAACTCAGAAGTTAGCATAAATGAACCCCGGCATTCCTGAAGGCGAAAGCATAAACATAACGGTTAAAATAATGGCAAGGGGGATAGGGTAATAATACCAAGGCACGTCTTGATAACGTTTTGCGACAACATGGTAGCCCTGCACAAAATAAGGATAAACAATGAATAAGATCCAGAATGCAATTAATAAACCAAGGCTGGCTTGGATAGACGCGATAAAGCCTGGTGCAATGATTTGGTTGAGCATTAATATTGCATCATCAAAGGATTGGCTACGGAAAAAGATCCACGCAAAGCAGACAAAATGGAACGTAATAATGCGTGAAACCCAAGTAGAGAGTGTTTTATTCGGGATGACGTTTGTCCAGCCCAGCTTTTCCATGCACAAACTCTTAAGGTTGAGTAACACAATCCCTAAGCCATGAATTGCACCCCACAAGACGAATGTCATTGCCGCACCATGCCAAAGCCCTGAAATCACCATAGCAAGGAAGACGTTGGTATTCATTCGGCTAAAACCTTTGCGGTTGCCACCAAGGGGGATGTAAATATAATCGCGAATAAATGTGGATAAACTGATATGCCAGCGCGCCCAAAACTCTTTTAAGTTAGCAGCTAAATAAGGGGCATTAAAGTTAACGGGTACTCTGAACCCTAATAATAAGGCAATCCCAGTTACAAGGTTGGTATAACCTGAAAAGTTAAAATAGATATTCCAAGCGTAGGCGTAAGTAGCAACAAGGATCTCGCCTGCACTATAACCCACAGGGGCATCAAAAACAGGGTTAACAAAGTTCTCAGATAAATAAGAACTAAATAAGAACAGTTTTACCAAGGCCAAGGAAATTAAGAGAATAGCTTTGCGGCTATCTAAAATCGTGCGGGTTTCAGCTTGGATTTGTGGAAGAAAGTTTTTAGCGCGGTTAATTGGACCTGCGACGATGCTCGGAAAAAATGCAAGATATAGTGTCACATCAAAAAAATCAGCTTTCTGAATCTCTTTTCGGCACACAGAAACCGTATAACTAACGGAATGGAACGCATAGAAAGAGAGCCCAAGCGGCGCCAGTATTTCTAAAATAGGTAGTCCAACACTAAAACCGAATTTATCTAAGGTTTGCTGGATGCTTTCTTGAAAGAAAGAATAATATTTGAAGTAAGTAAAACACCCAATAATACCCGTGGCAAGAATGACATAAATCCAACGATTGGAAAGCCAGTTCGTCACCCAGTTAGTTAATAAATAGATAAAAAGGGTATAACCAAATAAAATATAAGCAAATTCAGGACTAAAAGAATAAACAAAAAAGTAGCTAGCAGTAATTAAAAGACCATTCTGTAGTTTTGCACTGGGCTGACAGCCCCAATAAATAAGAAAAAAAATTAAAAAAGAGCCAAGAAACTCAAACGAGAAGAAATTCATATTAGACTCAAAGATGTTAATTATTTTGGTAGAAGATAGCCTATGATATTTATTATCTGGTTGTATGCAATCAGAATCTTGCTCGTCATACTTTGAATGACAGGGGTGTTGCCTTCATAAAGCTACCTAGGTCACATACTTGTGTATGCTCCCTAGGATATCTTTACTTGGCGCCTACCTGCCATCCAAATTATTTAGAGCAAATTACTCGTCATACTTTGAGCTACAGGGGTGTTGCCTCCGTAAAGCTACCTAGGTCACATACTTGTGTATGCTCCCTAGGGATATCTTTACTTGGCGCCTACCTGCCATCCAAATTATTTAGAGCAAATTACTCGTCATACTTTGAGCTACAGGGGTGTTGCCTCCGTAAAGCTACCTAGGTCACATACTTGTGTATGCTCCCTAGGGATATCTTTACTTGGCGCCTACCTGCCATCCAAATTATTTAGAGCAACTTGCTCGTCATACTTTGATCTACAGGGGTGTTGCCTTCGTAAAGCTACCTAGGTCACATACTAATGTATGCTCTCTAGGATATCTTTAATTGGCGCCTACCTGTAGTTCAAATTATTTAGAGCAATTATTGAGAACTGAAAAATCAAATAAACGCGGTGAAAAAAGAATAAAAAAAATCCACTTAGCGAAGTGGATTTTTTATGTCTTGTACCTGGTGATACAAAAATTTAGATGCGAGTGGATGCTCTTTTTTGAGCTTGTGTAATCAATTCTTCGTTACTCGCGTACATCTCTTGTAGATAACGGTTATAGGTTGAACCTAACTCTGAGTACCCTTTCATATCACTGATAAGCTTGTTTGTATCTAACTCATCTTTTGATAAACGTTGCTTAGCTCGCGAATTACGCAGAGACTCATAAGCATTGTGAGTATTCATATTCTTCATATAAGCCGTCACAGTGTCTTCTACAGAAGAGTATGTGGAATAGCCTTTCACTTTACCTTGTTGGGATTGACAGCCACTACCGCAGCGCATACCAAACAAATTACCATTTTGTTGAGCAAGTTGCGATGTACCCCAACCAGACTCTGTTGCTGCTTGTGTTGCAACTAAGTGCGTCGGCATGATGTCAACACGACTAAGTAGTTTGTCCCAATTAACACGTTTTGGGTTACTACATTTCACACCATAACTATCACAAATTTGGCTAAGACGGCGCAATTCTTGAGCGCTCCACTTCTTATTTGCACGAACGGATAACAACCAGTTACGTTCTTCCAAAATTTGCTTGTTCACTTTTTCAATTACAGGGACAACCGTTTTCAAAAATGCTTTCTTTCGTGGTGTACCAGAGGGATATTTTCGCAAATCAGGCAGTGAGGTTTTCGCCTGACTGACATTTTGCACAGTGCTACTTGAGTAGTCTTTACTGAGCATCTTGCTGGTACTGGTGGAGCCGATACTTAAGCTCGAAAATAACAATAAAAATAAGAAAGCGAAGACGGCTTTTGTCCTCATCGTTCGAGAGGGCATTTGCTTCTCCTAAGTTTCTCTGAACAAAATTCGAGCGAATAGTAGCAGAATAATTTTTCACGAGCTACATATATCCCGCTCGCATTAGCAAAACTACTGTATTATTTTGTTGTGTTTTTTATACTTTTGTGAATACGATGATTTAAAATCAGCTTTTAGTCATTATTGGTATATTCACGCATGTGTATGTATAAATATCTCTTTATTATTTTCTCTCTCGCCTGGTATTCTTAAGTCAAATTAGAATAAAAAACAAACAAATCACACGGTTACTATAAGGTTATTTTGTATGAAAAATAAGCAATCAGTAGCCTATTTTTTGTCCAAAATGAGGAAATCGTCCTTTTCTTAGATGTGGTGACCAAGAACTAAGTGCAATAAAAATCACGTTCGATAACGAAAAGAGAAGGGCAAAAAAATCACTTTTTGGGCTGGTGTTTAATGCTTTTTATATCTGAAAATTTAGTCAATATATGGCTTGTTGAAGGAATATCTAAGAGCGTTATTTGGGGATAAAAATAAGGCCGATATAGAACCATATCGGCTTGAACAAGAGATGGGTTTATGGCTTGTTTTGTTGGTGGAAGCGAACACGCTCATGGAAATAGGCTTTCAGGTGATCTTCCATCTGGTGAATTTTTTGTTCTAATGCATTCACAAATACGTCGTCATTATTCATATCGAAAACACGCTGCATCGCGAGGTCATCAACATATTCTTTTTGTTCTTTTGTTAAGTCAGCCATATTTTCATTACCTATATTGGAATGGAGTTATTTACCCGTTATTTTAAGGTAAATAATAGAAAGAGCACTATTGTGCCTTAGCCAATGACGTATGAAAAGTAGAATAAATCATTGTCGAATAATGATAATTTACCTACTTAGATGAAATGTGGGGGATCAAATCACAATCTGAATTGGTTAAGAATATTCACAATATTCTTAATGAATATAAGCTGATATCCTCGCCTCAGTCACTTATTAACAGGTCTGAATAATGAACAATAAACAATACTACCTTGATACAGCTGCGGGTGAAGGTGAAAAAGAAGCTTCCATGATGGTTGCTATTCCTGCCTCTGAATTGACTTCTGCATTACTTGAACAGCGCTTAGAAGAACAAACTTATTTCACGGAAGGTGAAATTGATTATATTCCCGATGAAGGCGGTTTCTTCTTTAGTTGTAAAAAAGGGGAGGAAGAGTTGCGTTTTTATGTGGCGTTAGTGGACAGCGACCCTGATTACGCGATTAACCCTTACTTTGCCACTGACCCAATTTCGCCTGAATTGTATGCTGAAGCGAGTGCTGCACCACAAGCGGTTATTGTTGAGTGTGTCTTCCAAGAACAACCGCTGGTTAATTACCTACAACAATTAAAAATCATCCAGATTTTAGTGCCCGACATATTATTGGGTCTGGATATTTCAGCGGCAGGGAAAGTCTTTACCCGTGAGTGGCTAAATTTCCAATTAATTGATGATTTAATGCCAAGTATTGATTCCTTATATGTTGTCCATGCGATTTACGACCAAGACGATAATGAAGACAAACCTGAAGATGAACGCGCACCGACCATGTATTGGTTCCACACTCATGGTTTAGCTCGTTGTGGGTTAGCTGAAGCAGAAATTATCATTCCACACCCAATTTCGTCTTATTACGGTATTCCTGAATTATTCTGGAGTTTTGTGAATAACAGCATCACTCACGGTAAAATTGTGTTTAACGAGCCGATTTTCATTGGGCAGACACAATCAGGTTATGAATATTTGGTGGCATTACCCTTTGAAGAAGGTTTGTTACACGTGGGTAAATCAACGCCAGTGGATGATTTAAAACCGCTGGAAGAGATAAATTTCGAATTTGGTGATGAAACTTCTGAGCGCTTTATGGGGGATTGGCATGATAGAGATGAATCTCACCAGCACCCATCTGCCATGTTATTTCGCGTAACACAAGAAAACCCAACGCTGGAAAGTTTCTTTGAAGGGTTTGAAGAGCAAAATGCGATGATGTTTATGCGCACCGATGAAGAAACTGCGGATATGTCCCGTAAAGCGAAGCTGCGTTGGGAATATTTCACCCATATGTTGGATAACTATGGGCCGAAACCTGTGGCGCAGAAAAAAGGCTTCTTTGCTAAATTTCTCGGTAAAAATGATGAAGAGCAGGAGTCTGAATGGCGTTTCTTGGTGAAATGCGGCATTGGTTACCACGATGCGGAAGAGGACTTTGATGGCCATGAACACATGTGGTTCGAGCCGGTTTCATGGAATGGTGACCAATTTGAAGGGCGCTTAATCAACCATCCTTTCTATGTGCAAACGATGCAAGAAGGGGAGGTTTATCCGTTAACTCGTGATGATATTACCGATTGGACAATCTATTTCCAAGACGGTAGTTACACGCCTGATACCATTTATAAACTGCTTAGCGGCGCACAAGTTCATTAGTTGCATTTGCCATGGTAGACTGGGCGTGCAATGCGCCCACTTTACTGTTAAAAGCTTAATTTCATGAATGAATCTGACCTCTACCAATACGCTCTGTTTATGCTTTCACGTCGTGATTATGGAAAAGCCGAGTTATTTGCTCGGATGAAACGGCGCATGTACGAAAAAAATGACGGTATTATCGACGAAACCTTAATTGAACGGGTATTGGAAAGGCTAAGCGATCAACATTTTCTGGATGATAATCGCGTCGTTGCCTTATTGCTGCAAGGCTATATACGCAAAGGTTATGGGCCGTTACGCATCAAACAAGAAATGCGCCAAAAGGGTTTCCCGCAAACACTTGTCGATCAACATTTTGCCAATATCGACGTGGATTGGTTTGAAAAAGCCGCCGAGGTGCGCAGCAAAAAGTTTGGCGATGACCTACCCGATGATTTTAAAGAGAAAAGTAAGCAAATTCGTTACCTGCAATATCGTGGTTTTTTTGGTGATATGATTTACGAACTTTTTAATAGGTAAAATTACGTATGCTTATCAGTGGTAATAAACTTAAATGCTGTTAAGGCGGCTTATTGTGCTAAGCATTTCCTTATTAATAAAAGCCTTATCCTCCGTTGTTCAAAGAATCATCGATAAATTCAACTGCCAACTCGATTAGTTAAAAGATTTATTATTTATTTCTCTTGTGTTTTTACGCATTTCTATATTAAAAAACATCTTCTGACATGATCATTGTCAGTGAATTTTGCTTAACTATTAGGCAGAGTAATTTTTTTATAATTACAAAATAAGACAGGCAGGTGAAACAAATGATTGAGCTCTTAATCGGCGTCATTGTCGCCATTGGAGTTGGGCGTTATATCATAAAAGGGTATTCGGCAACGGGTGTGTTAATGACCGGTGGTATTTTACTGCTGATCATTACCGCGATTATGGGGAAAAGTATTCTACCAGGTTCTGTACCAACGACGGGGTGGCGTGTAACAGACATTTTGGAATACATTAAATTCCTCCTCATGAGCCGAGGCGGTGACCTTGGAATGATGATCATGGTGTTATGTGGGTTTGCGTCGTATATGACTCACATTGGTGCCAACGATGTGGTGGTGAAAATCGCCTCAAAACCATTGAAAATGATCAACTCACCCTACTTATTAATGGTAGCGGCTTATATTGTGGCATGTTTGATGTCACTGGCGGTTTCATCCGCAACGGGTTTAGGGGTGCTGTTAATGGCAACCTTGTTCCCTGTGATGGTAAACGTCGGGATTAGCCGCGGTGCTGCTGCTGCAATTTGTGCTTCACCTGCGGCGATTATCTTGGCGCCTACATCGGGTGACGTGATTTTGGCAGCGAAAGCCGCGGAAATGCCATTAATTGATTTTGCTTTTAAAACGACATTACCGATCTCCATCGCGGCGATTGTGGCAATGTCGATTGCACATTTCTTCTGGCAACGTTACCTCGACAGAAAAGAGCACGTGAAAACAGAAATGTTAGATGTGAATGAAATCAAAACCCATGCACCTTCTTTTTATGCCATCTTACCCTTCACGCCAATTATTGGTGTGTTAGTGTTTGATGGTAAATGGGCACCTGAACTGCACATTGTCACAATTATTGTTGGCTGTATTATTTTAGCGGCAATCATTGAGTTTTTGCGTAGTTTCAGTGCTAAACACGTCTATGGCGGTTTAGAAGTTTGCTATAAAGGTATGGCAGATGCATTTGCGACCGTGGTGATGCTATTAGTGGCTGCGGGCGTATTTGCACAAGGTTTAAGCACCATCGGCTTTATTTCAGGGCTGATTAACCTTGCTCAATCCTTTGGTTCAGGTGCTATCGTGATGATGATTGCATTAGTGATCATCACTATGTTAGCCGCGATGACAACGGGTTCAGGTAATGCCCCATTCTACGCTTTCGTGGAATTGATCCCACACTTAGCAAAACAAATGGGTGTTAACCCAGCTTACTTGGTTATTCCTATGCTACAAGCATCAAACTTGGGTCGTACTTTATCCCCAGTTTCAGGTGTTGTGGTTGCGGTTTCAGGTATGGCGAAAATTTCACCGTTTGAAGTGGTGAAAAGAACGTCTGTGCCAGTATTAGTGGGCTTGGTTGTCGTGGTTATCGCCACTGAGATTTTAGTTCCTATCTATCTATAAATTATTAATTGTTTTTATCAATGGCTGGGTTAATGACCCAGCCATTTTGTTATTGCACATAAAATTAAATGCTTTATATATAAAAAATATTATTTCAATAACATGGAAAAATATTTTTTAGCAGAATAATGACAATACATTTTCTTGTTTAACGTTATTAACGAGATCTACGCCAAAAAGTTGAGCGAAATAAATCGATTAAATTAGGTACTGGTACGCATTTAATGCAGAATCTGCTCATCTTTTTACAATAACGTTAATGATGAAAATTACATAATGAGCACAATAGAAAAAATTGCGACTGCAACAGATAAACCAGCAAGTAAATGGACGTATAAAGATTTTACTTGGGTACTTTCTTTATTTGGCACAGCGGTTGGCGCAGGGGTTTTATTTCTCCCTATTAAAGCAGGCGCTGGCGGTTTTTGGCCGTTAGTTGTCTTGGCAGTAATTGCAACACCTATGATTTGGCTCGCGCATAAAGGGCTTGCACGTTTTGTTCTATCGTCTAAAAATCCAAACGCGGATATTACCGATACAGTTGAAGAGCATTTCGGTAAAACAGGCGCAAATATTATTACCTTTGCTTATTTCTTTGCGATTTACCCAATCGTATTAATTTATGGTGTTGGTATCACTAATACCGTCGATTCTTTCTTAGTGAATCAAATAGGTATGGACCCACTTCCTCGCTGGTTGCTCTCTGGGGTCTTGATTGCAGCGATGACGGCGGGTGTGGTTTTCGGCCGTGATTTAATGCTAAAACTGACCTCCCTCATGGTTTATCCACTGGTATTCATTTTATTAGCGCTGTCTTTGTATCTAATCCCGGAATGGAATATGTCAATGCTAGAAGTTGCACCTGATTGGAGCGCAATGCCAGTGGTGGTGTGGATGGCTATCCCATTGATTGTATTCTCATTTAACCACAGCCCAATCATTAGCCAATTTACTAAAGACCAACGCCAACAATTTGGTGATAAAGCGATTATTAAAACGGATATGATCACGGGTGGCGCAGCATTGATGCTCACAGGTTTCGTGATGTTCTTTGTCTTCTCTGTGGTGTTATCGTTGAGCCCAGCAGAATTGACGGTCGCGAAGGAGCAAAATATCAGTGTGTTATCGCACATTGCGAATATTAACCCTTCCCCGATTCTGTCCTATTTAGGCCCAATTGTTGCTTTTGCTGCCATCGTATCAAGCTACTTTGGTCACTTCTTAGGGGCACACGAAGGCTTAGTTGGCTTAATCAAATCACGTTCTTCTTTCTCACTGAAGAAAATTGAAATGGCGTCAATGCTGTTTATTGTGATCACCACATGGATTGTCACTATTCGTAACCCAAGCATTTTAGGCATGATTGAAACGATGGGGGCACCAATGATTGCCGCTATCCTATTCATTCTCCCTGTGGTGTCGATGAATATTATTCCTGCAATGAAGAAATTTAGCACCTCAAAACTGGCGCAAATTTTTACGTTTATTTGCGGGTTAGCGTCAATTACGTCGGTTATTTACGGCGCGTTCCTGTAAATTACTGAGAAAATAATGCGTGGGCAAAGCCACTGCCTTAACGGGTGGTGGCTTTTTTTATATCAATAGGCAATAGGTTATAAGTATCGACATTGATATAACCTGATAGTTAAGCTGAATAGAATGAAAATCACGCATAGTTATAACTAAAGGAACTAACTGATATGAAATAATTTCAAGTTCAGATAGTTGTCTACCGAAGAGTCTTAGGTAATATCTAGTGTCAACACAGCATCAAACCTCTTATTAGATATCTAATCTGGCAGTGTTTTTCCAGTGCATCATAACAAGGATAACAAATGAAATTAGAAACATTATCGATTCACGCCGGCTACTCTCCAGACCCGACAACGAAGTCTGTCGCCGTTCCGATTTATCAAACCACCTCGTATGCTTTTGATGATACGCAACATGGCGCTGACCTGTTCGATTTAAAGGTCGCGGGTAATATTTACACGCGAATTATGAACCCGACCAATGATGTGTTGGAAAAACGTGTTGCTGCACTGGAAGGCGGTGTCGCAGGTCTAGCGGTTGCCTCTGGCATGGCAGCGATTACTTACGCGATTCAAACCATTGCTCAAGCTGGAGATAACATTGTTTCCGTTGCAAAACTGTATGGCGGAACCTATAACTTGTTAGCTCACGCTTTACCTCGCTTAGGCATCGAAACCCGTTTTGCTGAACATGATGATTTAGCCGCATTAGAAGCGTTGATTGATGAAAAAACCCGTGCGGTTTTTTGTGAGTCTATTTCGAACCCTGCTGGGTTTATCGTTGATATTGCTGCGTTGGCGGAAGTTGCCCACCGCCATGGTGTACCGCTAATTGTGGATAATACTGTTGCGACACCATATTTATGCCGACCTTTTGAACATGGTGCGGATATTGTTGTGCACTCATTGACTAAGTATATCGGTGGTCATGGCACATCACTGGGCGGTATGGTCATTGACTCAGGGAAATTCCCATGGACGCAATACCCAAATCGTTTCTCACTCTTGATTGAGCCAGATGTGGCCTACCATGGTGTGAGCTATACCGAACACTTTGGTGCAGCGGCCTTTATTGCCCGTTGCCGTGTCGCACCGTTACGCGGAACGGGGGCGGCGTTGTCACCATTTAATGCCTTCTTAATTTTACAAGGTTTAGAAACTCTAGCGCTAAGAATGGATAGACACACAGAAAATGCGCTAAAAGTGGCGAACTTCCTTGAAAAACACCCGCAAGTGGAATGGGTCAAATATGCAGGGCTACCAAGCAACCCAGAACACGCGTTAGCGCAAAAATACATGAATGGTAAACCCGCCAGTATCATGTCATTTGGTATTAAAGGTGGTCAGGAAGCGGGAGCACGCTTTATTGATGCGTTGCAACTGATTGTTCGACTAGTGAATATTGGTGATGCGAAGTCACTAGCTTGCCACCCCGCATCGACAACTCACCGCCAATTGAATGATGCAGAGCTTGCACAAGCAGGGGTTTCACGGGATATGATCCGCTTATCGATTGGGATTGAGCATATCGACGATATCCTCGCAGACCTTGAGCAAGCGTTAATTGCTGCAAAATAATCGTTAGCTGCTATCAATAAAAACCAGTGATGGGTAATGGCCATGGCTGGTTTTTTCGTTGGGGCGTAAATAAAAATGATCCTATTTTGATTTTAAATACTAAGAATTAATTAATTTTTAATATTTATAGCATACCGTTATGGAGTGAACTATTGTTTATATAATCAGTCTTAACACGTAATTTTTATCTCTTTTTTGATAATGAATGAAATAGGGTATTCATTTATTGATTGTTTATAAACAGCAATGAGAAAGTCGTGTAATTATTGATTTGTTTATGTGGGGTTTAATTGTCGCAATGATAATAGCCTAATAAAGAAGGATGAGCGTTGCTTTCATGCTAACAGCTTAAAAATATTAAATATTAATAACAAGAATGGTTGAGATGAGATGATTATGGCAAATAATAAAATTGCCTGCCTTAAGTGGTGCCTGCTATTTGTATTTATTGTTGCAACCTATTTTTTACCGTTAAACGGGCGGCTGTTGTGGCAACCCGATGAACTCCGTTATGCTGAAATTAGCCGTGAATTAATCATCAGTTATAATTGGAGTGTGCCAGAACTGCTGGATGTTCGTTATTTCGAAAAACCGATTTTTGGTTACTGGGTTGGCGCTGTTTTCCAAATTTTATTTGGTGAAAATAACGTTTCTGTTCGTCTTGGTGTTGTATTTAGTACACTAATCAGTGGATTATTTGTTTATCTTAGCGCCAAAATGGCGTGGAAGAACCCACGTATCGCCTTTAATGCTACGTTTATTTACCTCTCTATGTTGATGGTGTTTACCATTGGCACTTATAACATTCTTGACCCTATCGTGACCGCATTTATTACCATGGTCATTTTCTTTTTCCAATGGGGGCTGACCACTAAGCGGTTTTCTCATCAACTCTTAGCATATATTTTACTGGGGGTGGCTTGCGGTTTAGGGGTATTGACGAAAGGATTTTTAGTTTTAGTTTTACCCGTATTAGTGTGCTCGATTGCAGGGATTTATTTCAAAAAATTTAAAGAAGTCTTTGTTTTTTCATTTGTTTCTATTTTCACGGCTTTTTTGGTTTGCTTGCCATGGGCATTTGTGATTGCCAGCCGTGAACCTGATTTCTGGCGTTATTTCTTTTGGGTTGAACATATTCAACGGTTTATGGCAAATAACGCCCAAAACAAATCCCCATTTTGGTTTTATATTCCTATCATGATGGCGGCAGTCTTGCCGTGGTTAGGCTACTTATTTGGCGCTTTGCGTCAAGCATGGCAGCAAAAAGGGATGCATATCTATTTTTTATTATGGTTCCTTGCACCGTTTGTCTTTTTTAGTATCACGAAAGGCAAACTGCTTACCTATATCTTGCCGTGTATTGCACCCGTTGCGATCTTAATGGCAGCGTATATTGAAAAAATCCTAACAGAGAAAAGAACACTCGCTATCCGTGCAAACGCGGTGATCAATATGGTAATTGGTGGGCTTGCTGCGGGTGTAATTATTGCCTCGCCTTATATTCCTAAATTTAATCTTTATCAAGCTGATGAAAGTCATAAATTATGGCTGGCGGCAGGGGCATTTATTTTTTGGCTGGTAGTGGCTGCCATTTCCATGAAGCAGCGGTTTTGGTATTTAGCCGCGGTGTGTACAGTGGCTATTAGCTTAAGTGTGGGCCATGTGATCCCAAATTATGTGGCAAGCAATAATACACCTCAGAAGTTGATCACCAAGTATTACAATCAACTGGAAAATAAATCAGTATTATTGACCAACAATGTCGGTTTAGGCACGGCGCTGGCTTGGGTACTAAAACGCAGTGATATTACGATGTTGCATCAAACAGGGGAGTTAGGCTATGGGCTAGAATATCCTGATGCGGCAAACCGTTTTTACAGCTTAGGCCAATTACCTGCATTGTTGGAAAGTCATCAATACAAAAATGTGGCGGTGGTGGTAGAAAGTTCGAAACATGAACTGATTGATGCGCTTCCTGGCAACCCGATAATTATCCGCGAGGGTAATCTGGTTTTAGCCTTCTACGAAGGGTAAAAGATAAAAAACCGCATAATTCAGTCTGGATTATGCGGTTTTGTTTGAAAGAAAAGCCAACTAACGAGTTGGTTTAGTCGAAATTATTTCATTATCTTCCGTGCTGTTCTTTTCTGTGTTAGCGGATAAACCGTGGTAAATTAATAGCATTGCCATACTGTTACTCATTGCATTCATCTCTACAACATTAGCTGTCTGGCGATTATTTTGCGTGTTTATTACGGTATTTCTCATTGTGAAGTCTCCTGAGTTTCTTTGATCAGGCGATTAGCTTCAGCAAGCTCATAACGCCTTGGTGTCAATGCAGTAGCACTGTGATTACGGGCTAATAATGAATAAATGGTTGGCAAAACAAACAGTGTAAACAGTGTTCCCACTAACATCCCAGTGACAATGACTAATCCGAGGCCAAAGCGGCTATTTGCACCAGCTCCCGTGGCGAATAACAATGGAACTAAGCCAATCACCATCGCCGCTGTCGTCATCAAAATTGGGCGTAAACGAATTTGCGCTGCTTTTAAAATGGCATGACGGCGGTCTAATCCTTCATTTGCCTGTAATTCATTAGCAAATTCCACCATCAATATTCCATGCTTACTGATTAAGCCTATCAAGGTGACAAGGCCGATTTGGGTATAAATATTCAATGTGGCATACCCCAAGGCGAGAGGGATTAGCGCCCCGCAAATCGACAATGGGACGGTAATAAGAATGATCAGCGGGTCGACCAAACTTTCATATTGCGCTGCGAGCACTAAATAAATAATGATGAGCGCCGCCATAAAGGCAAAGGCGAGGGTGTTACCTTCTTGTTTATATTGGCGCGAATCGGATTGCCAGTCATGGCTAAAGCCGGCTGGTAGTTCATTGGCTATGTTATCAAGGTAAGCGACGGCCTGCCCCAATGTTACGCCAGGGGCCGGAATAGCTTGGAAAATTGCTGCATTTTGTTGGTTAAATTGCGTCAGTTTGTTCGGTTCAACCTGCGTATGGATATCCACGACCGTAGACAACGGGATCATCGTGCCTGTTTCGGCTTTCACATAGTGGCGGGAAAGCGCTTCAGGTGTCAATCGCTGACTACGCATACTTTGTGGGATCACATCGTAAGAACGGCCATCCATCCCAAAGCGGTTAATGTAGTTTTCGCCGACTAATAAGGTCAAGGATTCACCAATATCTTGCATGCGAATGCCTAAGCTATTGGCTTTGGAGCGGTTAATTCGTACTTCAACCACAGGGTTGTTATAGTCGAGGTCACTGTCCACGACCATAAATAAGCCGCTTTCTCGTGCTTGTTGCTTGATTTCCTCCATAGTTTTATACAGCACCGAGTAATCTTGCGGGCTTCGTAGCACCATCTGAATCGGTAATCCCCCAGTGGAACCGGGTAATGCAGGTAATTGGAAAACAAAAATACTGTTTCCCTCGACATCGCCAACACGCCCTTGTAAATCCGCTTGAATGGCAGAAGCGGGTCTATCCCGTTCTTCCCAAGAAGACAAGTTGGTTCCCCCAAAACTGGCGGAAGGGCCATCAGTTCCGTTAATAATCCACGTACTTTCGGTCTCAGGTAATTCCATGAAAACATCATGCAATTTACGAGAAAACCGTTCGACATACTCAAGGTTGGCATGTTGTGGGGATTTAATCGCGGTTAACACGCTCGATTGGTCTTCAACAGGGGCCAATTCGCGTGGGGCGGATTGGTAAAGCATGGGCAAGCTGACAAATACTGCCACGGCAATTACACCCGTTATCCAACGGTTTTTTAACGAAAAATTCAATAAAAAGGTGTAATAGTGTGCCAGTGTGGTGAAGAATTTTTCCGCCATACGTGCCATGCGGCCTTCATTCTGTTTTGAGTTCAGCATAAAGGAGCTCATGACAGGGGAAAGGGTCAATGCCACGATACCAGAAACAATCACTGCACCTGCAAGGGTTAGGGCGAATTCTTTAAATAGCGCGCCCGTTAGGCCAGACATCAAACCAATCGGCGCATAAACAGCAGCTAAGGTAATGGTCATGGCGATCACGGGCCCTGCCACTTCTCGGGCACCAATTAAGGCGGCTAATACAGGGGATTTACCTTCTTCGATATGGCGATGGACGTTTTCTACTACTACGATAGCATCATCGACCACTAACCCAATTGCCAAGACCATGGCTAACAAAGTTAATAGGTTGATACTAAAGCCAAAAGCCATCATGAGAGCTGCGGCACCCAACATGGACAACGGGATCGCTAAGATAGGAATAATAACGCTGCGAATCGAGCCTAAACACAGGTAAATCACGGCAATAACAATCAGCAAAGCTTCGACTAACGTATTGATAACTTGGTCAATAGAGGCCTTAATAAACCGTGAAGTTTCAAAGGCCATCTCCACTTTTACGCCAGGTGGCAGTGTTTTATCAATATCTGGCATTAATTTATTCATGCCATCAACAATGACTAGCGGGTTACCCGTTGGGGTGGCAAATAAGCCAAGGTAAATCGCGGGCTCACCATTCATTAAACCACTGGTTTCTGTCGAGGCAGCTCCTAGCTCAATGGTTCCCACATCTTTTAAACGAACTAGCCCATTGCCATCGTTGCGGATCACCAAATCGCGGAACTCATCCACATTGGTTAAGTCGGTATTCACATAGACATTAGAAATGACATACTCGCCTTTGACTTTACCTGGTGCGGCTTGGTAGTTATTTTGGCGAACGGCTTGTGCCACATCGGCCGCTGAAAGCCCGCGCCCTGCCAGTTTGTCAGCATCAAGCCATAAGCGCATCGCGAGTTGTTGCCCACCGAATACTTGCACCTTTGCGACACCTTCGATGGAGGAATACATCGGCTCAACCACGCGAGAAATATAGTCGGTCAACGCAGGAATGGATAAATCGGTACTTGAAAACCCTATATAGGCAACCGCCGTTGATTCCCCAGAAGATAACTCAATGACAGGGTCGTACGCTTCTTTCGGCAACTTGTAGCGCACTTGGTTCACCTTTGCCATCACTTGCGTAAGGGCTTGGGTTGAGTCGCGGTTTAATTCCATACGCACGGTGACAAGGCTGCTGCCTTGTACCGAAGATGATGACAAATAATCGACGCCTTCAACCGAAGAAACTGCTTGGGCGATAGGTTGGGTAACAAACCCTTGCATCAATTTTGCCGATGCACCGGGGTATTGTGTGGTGATGGTTACTGTAGCACTTTCGAGTTGTGGATATTGGCGAATAGGTAATTTGCTCAAGGCAAATAAACCAATCAATACAATTAACGCACTGACCACTAAGGCTAAAACAGGGCGGCGTACAAAAACATCCGTAAATTTCATAGCGCCTCCTTATGAACCTTGTTCAGTCTGTGTCGCGGGTTCAGACAACGTATCTTGCGCAACTGGCGTCACCGCAGAGCCATTATTGAGGCGTAACTGGCCTGATGTGACCACTTTATCGTTAGCGCTTAACCCATGTTCAATTTCAATTTTGCCATCCCAACGTTGGCCTGTTTTGACGGAAACACGCTTGACGGTCATGGCATCGCCTTCGCCTTCTATAATAAAGACAGTGTCCCCGTAAGCGGTGTAAGTGACCGCCGTTTCAGGGATAGTGAGTACTTCATTACTGGCTTGGCGAACCACATTCACGTTGGCATACATGCCTGCTTTGAGGGTGCCATCGCTATTTTCTAATGTTGCTTGCAGCGCAACGGTACGTGACTTACCAATGAGTGGGTCAATAGCGGTGATGCGAGCAGGGAAGGTTTTATTTGGGTAGGCATCCACCGTAACATCAACCACTTGTCCTTGGTGCAACTCTGGGGACGCTTGCTCATCTAATGAGAAATTCAGCTTTAATGTTTTGGTATCGACCAAACTTGCAATGGTTTCACCGGGGGTTAAATACTGCCCTTCATGCACTTGGCGAATACCAATCGTGCCATCAAAAGGCGCGCGAATGGTTTTTTGCGCAATGAGTGCTTGAGTTTGGCGAATGAGCCCTTGGGCAATATCGCGTTCTGCACGTGTGCTATCGACTTGCGCTTCCGCCACTAAATGTTGCGCGGATAACGAACTTGTTCTTTGGTACAAGCGTGCCGCATTGCGCATTTGCGCTTGGTAGCGAGATAAATCGGCTTGCTCCACTGCATCATTGAGCTGCACTAAAATTTGGCCTTTTTTAACCTGCTGGCCAGATTCAAAGGCAATTTTGGTAATGCGGCCATTTGTTTCTGCGGCCACCTGCACTTGGCTACCCGCTTCCAATTCCCCGACACCATAAAACGTTCGTGGCGCGGTATCTAAATTGACCGAAGCAAGAGCAACTTTGGTTGGTGGGTAATTGTAAGCGGCTTTTTCTCCTTCATCATTTTGTGCGTAAGTCGAATAAATGGCGCTACCGCCCCCTGCTGCGATCAAAATAGTACACAGTGTGATTATTGTTTTTTTACTCATTTAATTTTCCTTCTATTTCTGCGTTTTCAGCACGAAATAAAGACGGCGAAAATGCCCTGCAATTGCCACCGCCATTAACCCACCAATGACGGCAATATGTTCAATAGCCCAAAACATGGCGATTTGTGCTTGCTCCCCCGTGTAACTCCAAAAAGTGTGCACAATCACAATGGTGAGAAACAAAAAGACGGCAAGCGCCCCAGTTGCAAGCCATAACAAGCGGTTAAGTAACACGAGAACCGAACCAATCAGCATCACGGCGGCAGAGGCAATATTGAAGAACCAATCTGGATGCAGGCCAGCCGCACGCATTTCTGCGAGACTATTTTCATAGTTAAGCAATTTGGCTAACCCAGATGAAATAAATAAAACCAAGATTAGTAAGCGAGCAATAAACCATAAGCTATTGCTTTCTAACATTTTGGCGATCACCAATGGCATGAACCTATCCCTCTTTCAAAAAATAACGTCAATTGACAAAGACACAGGGCCGCACTATAAAACCTTAAGTTAAGTTGAGGTCAAGCAAAGGTAAGCAAAAATGGCAGATAAAGACACAAAAGCGATAAAACCCCACAAAAATGGGGAAATAAATATTGATCCTACAAGGGCTTTAACCGTCGGTGAGGTGGCTAAACGAGCAGGTGTAGCGGTTTCAACCGTACATTTTTATGAGTCAAAAGGGCTCATTCAGAGTACCCGTACACACGGTAATCAGCGACGGTTTCCCACAGTTGTTTTACGTTATATTGCCATTATTAAAGTCGCGCAAAGTACAGGTATTCCATTACAAGAAATCCAAGAGGCATTAGGCCGCTTCCCAGCAAATAGCGCGCTGACATCGGAACAGTGGAAAGAGATGTCCACCCAATGGCGTGTTTCGTTAGATAAACGTATTCGGCAGCTTACGCGTTTACGTAATGAATTGGATAACTGCATTGGTTGCGGCTGCTTATCGTTAAGTGATTGCCCGTTACGTAACCCTGATGACGTATTAGGGAAAAAAGGCCCGGGCGCCCGAATTTTAGAGCGGCCTTAAATAACCATAAAACGACTTCCAGCTATAAGTCACACTTTTCATTTTTTGGATAGCTGCTGCGAAAAGTGGCTATTTCCCTTCATATATCATCGCCTTATTGACTAAATTGCCGCACTGGGTGGATATTTTTTGCGCCCAGCGGCTACAGCTTTTCGCTCATTCTGCGTAATTATCAATCATGTTAATTTTTTGTGAATTCATTGTAATGAAATGAGAGCGAAAAGAGGGCGTCAAAGATGAAAGGTTTGAATAACAAAATTGCAATTGTGACTGGGGGCGCGACCAAAATCGGTGCAACAGTGGCAAAAGTGCTGAGCAGTTATGGTGTTAAAGTCACTATTTTTGATATTGACGCCGCCAATGGTGAAAAAGTCGCACAAAGTGAGCCAAATATTGATTTCTTACCTGTGGATATCACTGACGACCAACAACTTAAACAGGGTATTGACCGTGTTGCGCAAAAGTATGGGCAACTCGATTTTTTGGTTAATCTGGCCGCAACTTACCTTGACGAAGGCCAGTCATCTTCACGGCAAGACTGGCTAACTGCGTTAAATATCAACGTGGTGAGTGCTGTTATGGCTGCGCAATTTGCTAAAACACACTTTGTGAAAGCGGGTAAAGGTGCCATCGTCAACTTTACCAGCATTTCGTCTTCAGTTGCCCAAACGGGTCGTTGGCTCTACCCCGCATCTAAAGCCACCATGTTGGAAGTCACTCGCAGCCAAGCGATGGATTATGCCGATGACGGTATTCGTGTGAATTCTGTTTCCCCCGGTTGGACATGGTCCCGTGTGATGGATGAAATCACCGGTGGTGACCGCCAAAAAACAGACCGTGTTGCCGCGGATTATCACTTACTAAAACGCGTGGGCGACCCTGAAGAGGTGGCTCAAGTTGTTGCGTTCCTTCTTTCTGATCTGGCGAGTTTCGTGACTGGCGCAGATTACGCTGTTGATGGCGGTTACTCCGCTATGGGGCCTGAACAGGCTAAACCTGCAATTCCCCGTCTTGCACAATAAGACACCATTTAAACGTTACAGAGGAAAATACTATGCGTCGTATTGCTATCGTAGGTGGTGGTCAAGCGGGTATGCCGTTGGCTTTAGGTCTGTTAGATAAAGGCTATGAAGTGACTGTTGCCACAAACCGCACTCCGGATGATGTTAAAAATGGCCGCGTGATGTCGAGCCAATGCATGTTTGATATTTCGCTGCAATTTGAGCGTGATTTAGGGATTAACTTTTGGGAAGACAAATGCCCGCCTGTTGAAGGCATTGGTTTTACTGTTCCTCATCCTGAAAAAGCGGGTGAAAAAGCGATTTCTTGGCGTTCGCGCCTAGATAACTATGCGCAAGCTGTCGATCAGCGCATCAAAATGCCGTATTGGATGGAGCTGTTTGCGGCACGTGGTGGCAATTTGCGTATTGAAGATGTTGGTGTTGCAGAGCTGGAGCGTTTGGCAGAAACCCATGACCTTGTTGTGCTGGCGGGTGGCAAAGGGGAAATTGTTAAGCTGCTTGAGCGCGATGAAACACGCTCGCCATATGATAAACCTCAACGCGCCTTGGCACTGACGTATGTACACGGCATGTTGCCAACCCCTGAATACTCCCAAGTGTCGTTTAACTTGATCCCCGGTGTTGGTGAGTACTTTGTGTTCCCATCCCTGACCAACAGCGGTGATTGCCACATTATGGTTTTTGAAGGTATTCCAGGCGGCCCAATGGATCAGTGGGGCGAGGCTCGTACTCCGCAAGAGCATTTGGCATACAGTAAAAAAATCCTCAACACCTATCTACCTTGGGAAGCGGATCGTTGTCGTAATATCGAACTAACGGATGATAACGGCATCTTAGCAGGGCGCTTTGCACCAACAGTGCGCAAGCCTGTATTAACGCTGCCATCAGGTAAAATTGTTTTTGGTTTAGGGGATGCGTTAGTGACGAACGACCCATTAACAGGGCAAGGTTCGAACAACGCGACCAAGGCTTGCAAAGTTTACTATGACGCGATTTTAGCCCATGGTGATAAACCGTATACCGCCCAGTGGATGAACGACACTTTCGAACAGTTCTGGAAATATGGTCGCCATGTTGTGGAATGGACAAACTCATTATTAGCGCCACCAGAGCCACATATTCTGCATCTGTTAGGTGCAGCCCAGCAATTGCCATCCCTCGCACACACCATTGCGAACGCCTTTAACTACCCGCCAGTGCTGTTCCCATGGTGGAAAGATAGTGCGGCATGTGAGGCCTATATTCAATCACAAATGATGGAAGAAGCCCGCGCTTAACGGGGAGGATTGACTATGTCTATGATTGCAGAGGATACATTCATGTGCGAAAGGGAATGGGGTCATACCGAATTTGAATCTAAAACCTTGCGCAACTTGCTCGGGTGCTACCCAACAGGGGTCGCAATCGTGACAACACGCACCGCAGATGGCCGTGATGTGGGGTTAACCATTAACTCGTTTGCGTCGTTATCACTCGACCCGCCATTGGTTTTATGGAGTTTAGTGAATCATTCACCAAACTTAGCGGTATTTCGTGATTGCGCACATTTCACCATCAATATCTTAGGACACGGGCACCAAGAACTTGCTATGCGCTTTGCGAATCCACGCATAGAAAACAAGTTTGAAGATGTGGCTACCCATTTAACTCCTGAAGGCGTGCCTGCTCTGCATGGTGCTATTGCCACATTGGTTTGTGAAAACCATAAGCAAGACACCATCGGCGACCACTTATTGATGGTGGGGCATGTGCGTCGCATTGGCAGTGAAACAGGGAAACCGTTAGTGTTCCATGGCGGTGGCTTTACCGCTTTACATGAATCGCCATTGGCGTAGGAGAAACACCATGAATCAGCAAGCATTGATGACATTCGCGAAAGAATTACAGCAAGGCAATATTCAGGTTGTCGACCTAACACAAACCTTATCGCCATCATTCCCTGCGCTGCAATTACCTGAGCAGTTTGGGCAGGTGTGGTCGTTCAGTATGGAACAAATCTCCCGTTACGATGATAACGGCCCAGCTTGGTATTGGAATAACTTTAGCTGTGGTGAACATACTGGTACGCATTTTGATGCACCTATTCACTGGATCAGCGGCAAAGACCAAGCCAATAATACGGTTGATACCATTCCTGTTGAAAACTTTGTTGCCCCAGCCGTGGTCGTTGATGCGAGCAAAGAAGTGGCGCAAAACCCTGACTGGGTATTAACGGTCGAGTTTTTGCAAAAATGGGAAGAAAAGCACGGCAAAATCCCTAAAGCGGCGTGGGTACTTTTTAGAACCGATTGGTCGAAAAAAGCAGATGACCCAGCAGCTTATGTGAGCATGCGTGAAGATGGGGCTCACACACCGGGACCTTCTCAAGAAGCTGTTGAATGGCTTATTCATGAACGTGATGTGAAAGGGTTTGGTGTTGAAACCATCAATACTGACGCAGGGCAATCTTATAGTTGGCCTGTGCCTTATCCATGCCATACCTTAATGCATGGTAATAATAAATATGGCCTACAGTGCTTGAAAAACCTCGATAAACTACCGCCTACAGGTGTGGTAATCGTTGCGGCTCCACTGAAAATCGAAGGGGGATCAGGCAGCCCATTACGCGTCTTGGCACTAGTGGGGTGAGGTATGGCTACACTTTCTAACCCACAAGTGATCGTCGTTGGTAGCGGGATGAACTCCTTGATGTGCGCGGCTTTGTTGGCAGTGCGCGGAAAATCGGTGTTGGTGTTAGAACGAAACGACCGCTTAGGCGGTTGTATTCGGACTGAGAATTTATTTGAAGGTTATACCCATGATCTGCTTTCTTGCTGGTATTCACTGTTTGTTGGCAGCCCTGGTTATCAAGAACTAGAACCGCACCTGAAAAAGTATGGATTAGCGTTTGCCCAATGTGACTATTCAACGGGGTTAGTCCAACCTGATGGGCAGTCTATTGCACTGAAGCGGGATGTTGCTGAAGCAGCGAAACAGCTCGATCTCATTGCGCCAGGTGATGGGC
This sequence comes from Providencia sp. R33, assembly GCF_019343475.1. Classification (NCBI taxonomy): domain Bacteria; kingdom Pseudomonadati; phylum Pseudomonadota; class Gammaproteobacteria; order Enterobacterales; family Morganellaceae; genus Providencia; species Providencia sp. R33. The sequence continues at coordinate 4,226,883 of NZ_CP072453.1, forward strand.
TAGCATTTCGTAAAATGGCAGACAAATTATTTACCCAAGATGCGGCGCTCACCTTTGGTTTATTAGGGCAAAACCCTTATAGCAGCGGCATGTTAAAGCTGCTGTTTTCGGAATGGCGTAAACGCGGTGTCGATGGGTTATTGGATTTTGCTAAATCAGGTGTGGAAAGCTTTCGCCGCTGGTCAGAACGTGAATTGCAGCATGATTTCAGCCGTGCATTAATAGCGCCATGGGTACTTCACACAGGGTTAGGGCCTGATGAAGCGAGCTCTGCATTAATTGGCAAATTAACCTTTGCTGCCGTTGTTGCTGGTGGAATGCCTGTCGTCAAAGGTGGCAGTTATCGCATCGTTGAGGCTTTTGCGAAAGTGATTGAAGCCCATGGTGGTGAACTCAAAACGGGAATGCACGTCGAAAAAGTGGTGACGCAAGGTGAGGGGAAAAATAGCCGTGCGACTGGCGTCATCGTCAATGGACAAATGATCCAAGCCACAGAAAGTGTTGTGTGCAACGTGACCCCAACGCAGCTGTATGGCTCATTACTTGATAATGTTTCTCCCCAAGTGATGGAAAAGGTGAAAGGTTACCGCTACGGCCGTGCAGGTATGCAAATTCACTTTGCATTAAGTGCACCACCTCCTTGGTGCAACCCTGAGCTATTAAATGTCCCACTCGTTCATTTCACTGAAAGTATGGAACAGGTTTGTTTATCGGTTACACAAGCGAACAATGGTTATCTACCTGAAAAACCGACATTTGGTATTGGGCAACCTACTGCATTAGATCCCAGCCGTGTCCCCGATGGTGGGTGGATCTTATGGATCCAAATGCAAGAATTGCCAAGGCGTTTAAAAGGCGATTCAGCAGGGGAAATTACTATTCCCGATGATGGGCGGTGGAATGAGGAAGTGCGTGAAGCTGTCGCAGATAGAATTCAGCAACGTTTAGAACTGGTTATGCCTGGTTTTTCTTCGCTGATCGTAGGGCGCAAAGCCATTTCCCCAGCGGATCTGGAAAACTATAACTGTAATCTTGTTGGTGGCGATCCTTACTCAGGAACGTGTTCACCGGATCAATTCTTCTGGCTACGGCCTTTTGCGGCATCAGGCCAAACAAAAACACATCAAACAGCGGTTAAAAACCTTTTTCATATTGGCGCATCAACACATCCGGGCCCCGGTCTTGGCGGGGGTTCTGGTTACCTTGTTGCGCAAAAACTGGCAAAAAAATAGGACATAAATAAAACGCAAGGGAACTGCGAGATAACAGGCAAAGCACACACAGTAAGACAACCCACTATGGCAGGAAACATGATGAATAAAAAAACAATCAGTAAGCTTGTTGCAGGTTCGTGTCTCAGCGTACTTTCGTTTGGCGCCCTTGCGACGGAAGGGGGCGGGTTGGGTATCTATCCCGATGGGCTTGAAAACTTCATGTCGGGTGCATTACCCCCGCCCGGTGTACATGTGCTGATGTATGGTGGGAATGCGCACTATGACAGCGTTCGAGATAATAAAGGGGATAAAATCCCAGTTCCTGGATTTAGCGTGAATGTGAATGTATTGGCGCCCCGCTTAATTTGGGTAACAGATCAAAAAATATTGGGCGGCGATTTAGCTTTCCATACCATCGTGCCATTACTGGATGTCACCGCAAAAGCGGCAGGGAAAAAAGACACTAGCCGCGGGTTAGGTGACGTGACGTTCGGGCCTGCGCTGGGTTTCCACCCTTCTGCGGATTTACATTATGTGGTGGGGTTAGATGCCTATGCACCAACTGGGAAATACAGTAAAACAGACCCTTCTAGCCTAGGTAAAAACTATTGGGCATTACAGCCTGTGTGGGCGATTAGCTACATCCCCCCTGTCGGTGTGAATGCAGATTTAAAAATGATGTATGATTTTAACTTTCGCAATAACGATACGAAAACTCGATCAGGGCAAGCTTTCCACGCTGATTATGGCTTAGGTTGGGGGTTTGGCAATGGCTGGGTAGCAGGGATTGGCGGTTATGCGTTTTGGCAAACAACGGATGATAGCGGACCAAATTCTGCTCAAGGAAAAGCCCGCGCTTATTCCATCGGCCCTTCAATTCGTTACGCTAATCCACAAGGTTGGTTATTTACCGCTAAATGGGAAAAAGACTTTGAAGTGAGAAACCGTCCAGAAGGTTCACAAATTTATTTAAAAGCGTCTATTCCTTTCTAACTCTAACGATTTAATTTCATTGATTTGAAAGCACAGTATAAGAAAAATTATGCTGTGTTTTTATTTTTTAAATATATAAATGATATCCTCTGTGAATAAAAAGATAAAAATGTATATTTATATTTAAAATCAGGTTTGATTTTTAATTTCTACTACGTAAGTATTAAGTTAAATTAACTAATTTTTACTAAATATTGAAAATGTGGTTGACTTAGTTTATTAAGTGGCTATTATTTCGCTCGATTTTTTATGACCAAATGAAACGATGCTTGAATTTTCTACTTTTTATTCTTATTTTTTTATTTATTTGATTTTAATGTATTTATTTTACTCAAGTGTAATTCTCGAATATTTTAATTATTTTTATAATAGTTTTTTATTCTAAAAAATAGATGAATAAATTTTTTGAGTTTAGGGATGTGAGTCAAAAATTAACTGGAAGGCATTAATAGCGTATTTTTCATTTTTTGTCTCTATTTTAGATGCCCCCTCAATAGGTTAAATTAAAAGAGGGGGGCTTTTTTTCTTATATTTTAAATATAGGCTTAAACACAGCATATTAATAAATATATAAATTTTGGATGTTAAGCTTTTTTCATACTTTGGCTCGGTGATTCACCGTAGCGTTGTTTGTACTCAGCGCTAAAGCGGCCCATATGTGCAAACCCCCAGCGCAGTGCAACTCCAGTGACATTGGTGGCTTCTCCTGATAGCAATTCAGCACGCACACGTTCCATGCGCAAATCACGTAAATATTGCATGGGGCTAATATCTAAAAATTCTTTAAAACCCGCATATAAGCTACGTAAACTGACGCCTGCAATATGCGCTAATTGCTCAACCGTAATTGGCTCATGGGCATGAGCTTCTAAGTATTCCTGTACTCGGCGAACATGACGAGGACGAATGGTAGCTCTGCGCATGCCTGAATCTTCAGTGTAATTGTGGACATGGGTCGAAAGTAGCGTAACAGAAACCAGTTGCTCGACTTGTGTGGCAATTAATTTATGTTGCAGGAGATCCGGTGTTCGTGTGGCACATTCAATCAGGTAATTCATTAAAGTACGCCATTCAATACAGGATTGCCACGCAAAGCCCAACTCAAATACGAGCGGCTTATCGAGCGTATGCCCGAGTTGGCCAACTAACGATCTTTCTAATAAGGATCGTGAAATTCTCAACATGCATTGATCGTTATCGCTATTCCAACGCATGGTTGTTGATTCTTCAGGGCTAAGTAATGATGCCATTTGTGGTGTAGACTCTAAGCGTTTTCCACCACTTTCAATAATTGCACTGCCTGCGAGGGGCATTTGTAAAAGAAAAAAATCTTCTAGTTTTCCAGGAGCAATTGTGACATCCGCACCATAGCGTAAGCGGCTTAAGGATATATCACCCATAGGAATATAATGCATACGTGCATCAAGGCGTTGATGGGGATTGAGTAAGTGAAATTGATGCGGTTTCATCACTCGACCAACCATTGATTTTATTTCTTCAGGATCAGCTGATGTAAATAACAAACGTTCTGACGAACAGATTTGATTTTCAATCTGAGGTGCAGATGAGTGGGACCACGAGTTGCTCAACATCGGAGGTACCTCCAAAATTAATCACCAGCCATTCCCTTGTTAGGTACTGGCTTGGCTATTTTTGCTTATTATAGGTTTTCTCAATGAATTCAATTAATTATTATATTTATGACAAAAGTGGTTCAGGTTTTTATTAAGTATATTTTGTTACATTTATGATGGTGCTTAATTGTTATTTTATTAACATTTTATTAAAGTAATTTTAACTGAGTGTTAATTGAACATATCATAAACAATTTTGCTTACCTAGCTAAATATGTGCAAAAACTATCCAAAAAGTGCAGGAAATCAGAAAGAGTGTGGTTATTGTGATAGTCATAACAATATAAAAAATAAAGTTATTTTTATTTTATTTTAGTAATATATATATGATTAATCATGTTGTTGTCTCTGTTTGTATTTATGTTTTATAGTTGTTTGGTTGAATTATCTAGAATAAATAAATTTATTGAACTAAATGGCTAATCCCTTTTTTATTATAGGGTTAATTAGCTGTGACTTCATGATTTTACGCACTTTTTATATATTCCACTCTAGCATCCCCATTAAGCTATTTCTGCTATTGAATACTATTTACTTCTTGTTTTTATAAGCAATTTATCCTCTATGTGCAGGGCTTATCCACTCTCTGCATAAATCCAATTTACATGATTAATCATGGATTGACGTTTAATTAACAAAAAGGATACAACTAAGAAACACAAAAAATAAAAAAAACGTTCTGACGTTGACTGGTGAGGTTAAAATGGCTGAGCGCTCGTTTGTTCAAGAAGTTCAAAAATTACGACAAGGGCAAGGTGAGGTCTTCAGCGGTGAAGGTATCCTTGCGGTGACAAAAGCCTTGTTAGAGTCTGGTGTTTCCTATGTTGCAGGATATCAGGGAGCACCCATTTCACATTTAATGGATGTCCTGGCAGATGCGCAGGATATTCTGTCTGAATATGGTATTCGTTTTGAAAATAGTGCAAGTGAAGCCACCGCCGCCGCGACGCTAGCCGCTTCTGTTAATTACCCTTTACGTGGTGCGGTTACGTTCAAAGCAACAGTTGGGACAAACGTTGCTTCTGATGCCCTTGCAAACTTAGCATCAGGCGGTGTGTTAGGTGGTGCGTTGATTATTGTTGGGGAAGATTACGGCGAAGGCTCCTCAATTATGCAGGAACGTAGCCATGCTTTTGCGATGAAATCACAGATGTGGTTACTCGACCCTCGCCCGAATTTACCTTCTATTGTTCAAGCCGTTAAAGATGGTTTTGATTTGTCTGAGGCCAGTAATACGCCCGTTATGCTGCAAATGCGCATTCGTTCATGCCACGTTCATGGCCAATTTGTGTGTGCGGATAACCAACATCCTAAATTTACAGTTAAAGACGCACTTGAAAACCCAACTCGGGATGTGAGTCGGATTGTGTTACCGCCTGCGAGCTTTTTACATGAAAAAGAGAAAATTGAAGCGCGTTGGCCAGCCGCTGTTAAATTTATTCAAGAGCGTGAATTAAATGAGTTTTTTTCTGAGGACGCTGACGATGTCGGTATCGCGTTACAAGGTGGCTGTTATAACACGCTGATCCGCGCGCTCAACCAAATTGGTTTAGCGGATGTGTTCGGTAATAGCAAAATTCCGCTATATGTAATGAATGTGGCTTACCCACTGATTGACGATGAATTTGAACGTTTTTGTCGTAATAAAAAGGCGATTTTAGTGCTGGAAGAAGGGCAGCCTAATTTTGTTGAGCAGAATGTTGCCAATATTTTGCGTCAGCGGAGTATCGATATCGAATTACACGGTAAAGATATGTTACCGATGGCGGGAGAATACAACACTGCTACAGTGCTTGCTGGGTTACGTTCGTTTTTTGAAAGGCACGGCAAAATAGAGCCTCAAGTCAAAGCTGCAGCGAAACAAATCCGTATTCCAACAATCAACATTGCCGCTGGACAAGCTGAAGAATCCTTACCTGAATACGTCAATGCTGCTGAGCCAACACTCGATGAAACTGTACATGCGCGCCCACCAGGGTTTTGTACGGGGTGCCCTGAACGGCCTATTTTTACGGCAATGAAACTGGTTGAGCGTGAGCTTGGCGAACACCATGTCAGCGCCGATATCGGCTGCCACTTATTCTCTATTCTTCCACCATTTAATCTCGGTAATACAACGATGGGTTATGGCTTGGGGGGAGCTGGTGCCGCGGCATTAAATGCCAAAGCAGGGAAACGCGCAATTTCAGTAATGGGCGATGGTGGTTTTTGGCATAACGGCTTAACCAGTGGTATCGCCAATAGCGTGTTTAACCGTAGCGATAACTTAACCATTGTTATTGATAACAGTTATACATCAGCAACAGGTGGGCAAGATATTTTGTCATCAACAGCGCTGAATCCAACTCGCAGTACAGGCCATGAAATTGAAAAGGCTGTCAAAGGGGTCGGTGTGAATTGGGTGAAAACCATCAAGCGTACTTATGATCTAAAAACAATGACTAACACATTGCGTGAAGCGTTGACGACAGATGAAAAAGGGCCAAAGGTACTGATTGCACAAAGCGAATGTATGTTAAATCTGCAGCGCCGCGAAAAGAAAAAGGTTCGTAGTGATGTAGCCGCAGGAAAACGTGTTGTGCGTGAGCGCTTTGGTGTTGACCCAGATACTTGTACTGGGGATCATTCTTGTATTCGCCTTTCTGGTTGCCCGTCGTTATCAATAAAACCGAATCCAGATCCATTAAGAACAGATCCTGTTGCTACGGTGATGGATAGCTGTGTGGGATGCGGTTTATGCGGCGAGGTTTCACACGCGGCTGTTTTATGTCCTTCATTTTTTAAAGCCCAAATTATTACTAACCCAAATCGCTGGGACAAACTACGCCATCGTGTTCGCGGTTGGTTTATTGGCTATTTACAGCGTCGTGATGCACGTCGTCGTGAAGAACTTAGTTTCTAAGGGGGAACGAATGCTTTCATCTCCATCATCAATCACATTACAGCCTATTAAAATCGCCATCTTAGCCATGGGGGGTGAAGGCGGTGGCGTCCTCGCTGACTGGATTGTCAATTTAGGCGAAGAGAATGGTTATTTCGCACAAACCACCTCCGTTCCGGGAGTTGCTCAGCGTACAGGTGCAACGATTTATTATGTTGAATTGTTCCCTGGTGCTGATAACCCAGAAACGCCTGCACCTGTTTTGGCATTGATGCCAATGCCAGGCGATGTAGATGTCGTGCTTGCCTCCGAACTCATGGAGGCGGGTCGCTCCGTTCAACGTGGTTTTGTCACTCCAGAACGTACGACGTTAATTAGCTCCACACACCGTGTTTATTCTATTGCTGAAAAATCAGCGATGGGTGACGGGCGTGTTGATAGCCAAGCATTGATTCGCCATGCAGGCCTTGCGGCTCGCCAATTTATTCACTTTGATATGGCTCAAGCGGCGCAAGAAAGCGGTAGCGTGATCAGCGCAGTATTATTCGGTGCTCTATTTGGCTCAGGTGTTTTACCTTTTAGTCGCGTGCAATTTGAAGAAACCATCGTGCGTGGCGGTGTTGGGGTAAAACCTAGCCTACGCGCTTTTGCGCTCGGAGCTGAAAAAGCCGCGCAACCCGAAGAGGCATACCAAGCTCAGTCATCTCAAACCGTTTCTTCATCCCCCAAAAATAAACAAATTTCTGCCTTATTAGCGCGTATTAATAATGAATTTTCTCCTCATGTTCATTATTTAGCGACGGAAGGGGTTCGTCGGTTAATTGATTACCAAGACCCTGCTTATGCCTCGTTGTATTTAGACCGCCTTAACAACCTTTTTGCGCAAGAAGGTGGTCAAGACGAGCGTTTACAACGTGCACTTGTCCGCCACTTAGCATTATGGATGTCTTATGAAGACACCATTCGCGTGGCTGACCTCAAAATACGTGATAGCCGATTCACCCGAGTACGTAATGAAGTTCAAGCGAAAGATAACCAATTATTGGATATCAATGAATTTATGCATCCACGTATTGAAGAGATTTGCGAAACGCTTCCCAAAAATTTAGGTAATTGGTTGATGAAGCCACATTGGTTTCACAAAGCGCTTCGCAAAATTACGCAACGGGGCCGCACAATTACTACCAGTTCGTTGTGGGGTTTTTTACAGTTATACGTGCTAGCAGCATGGAGAAGAGGCAGACGCTCAACTTTGCGCTACCAATTAGAAAATCAGCGAATTGAAAAATGGTTAGCTGCGGTAGTTGATGCCGCACGGACGAACCCTGCTTTGGCGACTGAAATTGCACAATGCCAGCGAGTGGTGAAAGGGTATAGCGATACTCATGCGAGAGGTTTACGTAATTTTCAGGTTTTGATGGACATCATTACGCAACAAGGCAGCAAATTAGCGCCAATTAGTTTACGAGAACTACGTGAAGCAGCCCTTGCGGATGAACACGGGAAAGAATTGCAAAAATGTCGCCAACGTTTGGCTATGGATTAAGGATAACATCATGAGTTTGCTGAAATTTACCAAACCCCACAAGATCCATTTCTCTGAGTGTGATCCCGCGGGGATCGTGTTCTACCCGCAATATTTCGTGATGTTCAATAACCTCCTTGAGCGTTGGGTCGATACGCTGATCCCCCAAGGGTTTGCAGGCTACATCCTCGAACAACGTTTTGGGTTACCCACCGTGCACTTGGAGGCAGAGTTTAAAGCCATTAGCCGCATGGGGGATGACGTCATGTTAGAGCTGGTGGTTGAGCGGATTGGGCGTAAATCACTCACACTGTGCCAACGCTGTGTCAGTGTGGCGGGCGAACTGCGTATGCAAGTGACACAAACTTACGTCACCACGTCGCTCGTCACGCACCAAGCCATTCCTATTCCAGAGGCCTTACATCAGGCACTCACGGCTCAGCCAGCGGTATAAGCAAAGGGGAATTTTCATGAATATTGTGTGTATTGGCGGGGGACCCGCTGGGCTGTACTTTGGGTTACTGATGAAGCTGCAAAACCCACAAAACCGCGTGGTGGTGGTTGAGCGTAATCGCCCGTTTGATACCTTCGGTTGGGGCGTGGTGTTCTCGGATGCGACACTCAACAATTTGCGCCAAGCTGACCCGGTGTCTGCCCAGACCATTTCCGCCGAGTTTAGCCATTGGGACGATATCGACATTCACTTTAACGGCGTCTGCAACCGCAGTGGTGGGCACGGCTTTATCGGCATTGGGCGTAAAAAGCTGCTCAATATCTTGCAAGACCGCTGCCTTGAGCTGGGGGTGGAGTTGGTGTTTGAAACCCAAGTCACCGACGACCAAGCCATTGCCCGCGAGTACAACGCGGACTTACTGATTGCCTCCGACGGCATTAACAGCGCCGTGCGTACCCGCTATGAAACCGTTTTTAAACCCGACATTGACCCGCGTCGTTGCCGCTTTGTTTGGCTAGGCACCAAAAAGATTTTCGACGCCTTTACCTTCCTGTTTGCCGAAAATGAGCACGGTTGGTTCCAAGTTCACGCTTACCAATTCCAAGAGGGTTTATCGACTTTTATCGTCGAAACCACCGAGGAAACGTGGCTCAAAGCCGGCATTGACCAAATGTCCCAAGAAGACGGTATTGCCTACTGTGAAAACCTGTTTGCCCCGTGGTTGGACGGGGAGAAACTGATTGCCAATGCGGCGCACTTACGTGGCGCGGCGATTTGGATACGTTTCCCGCGGGTGATTTGCGATAACTGGGTGCATTGGACACAGCCTTCGGCAGGCAAAGACGTGCCCGTGGTATTGATGGGGGATGCGGCGCACACCGCCCACTTCTCCATTGGTTCAGGCACCAAGCTGGCGTTGGAAGATGCGATTGAGCTGTGTGAAAGCTTAAACACCACAGGCGGCGATTTGCGCAAAGGGCTCGAACATTACCAAGCGGTGCGCAGTGTGGAAGTGCTGAAAATTCAAAATGCGGCACGTAACTCAACCGAATGGTTTGAAAATGTCAGCCGCTATGAAAATTTAGCGCCTGAGCAGTTTGCTTATTCATTACTCACGCGTTCTCAGCGCATTTCCCATGAAAATCTACGGGTTCGCGATACGGCGTGGTTGGATAACTACGAGCAGTGGTTTGCCGCACAAGCGGGGGCGCCGAGCAAGGTACCACCGATGCTGACGCCGTTTAACGTGCGAAATATCACCTTGAATAACCGTGTGGTGGCCTCGCCGACACTGTTATACAGCGCCACTGACGGCGTGGTGGGGGATTTTCACACGGTACACTTGGGTAGCCGTGCCTTGGGTGGCGTCGGGCTTGTGATGACCGAAATGACCGCCATTGCCCCAGATGCGCGTGCAACATTAGGTTGCCCAGGCATTTGGAATGATGAACAGATGGCGGCGTGGCAGCGTGTAACGCAGTTTGTCCACCAAAACAGTGCCGCCAAAATCGGCATTCAATTGGGGCATGCAGGGCGCCGTGGTTCAACCCAGCGGGGGTGGGAGCAGGAAAACCACCCGTTACCGAGTGGGAATTGGCCGCTTGTCTCGGCCTCCGCGTTAGCGTATTTACCGAACGTGTCGCAAATGCCAGCGGCTTTAACGGAAGCGCAAATGGCGACCGTGATTGACCAATTTGTGGCGGCGGCAAAACGGGCTGACAGAGCAGGCTTTGATTGGCTAGAGCTGCAAGCGGGTCACGGCTATTTATTGTCGAGCTTCTTATCGCCGCTCACCAATGTGCGCACCGATAACTTTGGCGGTAGCCTTGAAAACCGCCTGCGTTTTCCGCTGGCCGTCATTCAGGCGGTACGCCAAGTATGGTCAAAACCGTTGGCGGTGCGTATCTCCACCACCGATTGGGTGGAGGGGGGCACCACGGTGGATGAAGCGGTGTTGATGGCCGAGGCGATGAAACAAGCAGGGGCAGACCTGATTGATTGTTCCTCTGGGGAAGTCTCCTCTGAGCAAAAACCGGTGTACGGGCGCATGTTCCAAACGCCAATGGCTGACCGCGTGCGCAATGAAGCGGGTATCCCCGTTATCGCCGTGGGGGCCATCACCGATGCGGACCAAGTGAACAGCATTATTGCCGCGGGGCGTGCGGACTTGTGCGCCTTATCGCGTCCATTACTCGCTGACCCTGCGTGGCTGTTGCACGAGTGTGCCCGCCATGGCTGGGACGTGACATGGCCTGCGCCATATGAATATGGGCGTCAACAACTGTTACAGCAAGTCAAATCCAACGGGCGCTAGTCGCCCTGTGAATGAGGAGAACGAGCCGATGAACCTGAAATCCCATGACCAATACCGCGAAAGTATTGCAGGTCGCGCGGATGTGGCAGACACCCCTGAGCTTGTGGCGTATTACCAAGAGCTCGCGGATTTGAAAACCGGGGCGCTGTGGACGGTAGCCAACAAGATTGAGCCGTGGCAGCCGCAGTCGTCTTCGGTGCCAGTGTTATGGCGCTACCGTGACTTGCGTGAACACGTACTACGTTCGGTCGAGCTGGTCACCCCCGAAAAAGCGGGGCGCCGTGTGGTGTATCTCAATAACCCCGGTCGCCAAGACGTGGCGGCGGCCGTGGGTTGGCTGTACTCGGGCTTGCAAGTGATGCACCCGGGGGAAGCCGCCTCCGCCCATGCGCACTCATCGTCAGCCCTGCGTTTTATTATGGAAGGGCGTGGGGCCTACACCATCGTGGAAGGGCAAAAAATGATGCTCGAAGCGAATGATTTTGTGTTAACCCCGAATGGTACGTGGCATGAGCACGGTGTGGCAGAAGATGGCTTACCGTGCATTTGGCAGGATGGGTTAGATATCCCGTTGGTCAATGCGCTGGAAGCGGGGTTCTACAAAGTCCACCCCGACTTACACCAAGCCCACACTCGCCCCATTGATTACCCTGTTGGGATGTGGGGCGGCACGGCGCTGCGCCCGCACGATATCGGTTGGGATAAACCCTATTCGCCGCTGTTTAAATACCAGTGGGGGCCAACGTATGAGGCACTGTGCCGCGCTGCAAAGGTGGCCGATGGCTCGGTGTTTGATGATGTGCTGATGCACTACACCAACCCAATCACTGGCGGGCACGTGATGCCCACTATCGGCGCGAGCATGCAATTGCTACGTCCGGGGTTTGTGGGCAAAGCCCATCGTCACACAGGCAGCTTTATTTACCAAGTGGCAAAAGGCCACGGGTATTCGATTATCAACGGGCAACGTTTTGATTGGCAAGAGCGCGACATTTTCTGTGTGCCATCGTGGATGTTCCATGAGCACGTGAACACATCGCAAACGGACGATGCGTGCTTGTTCTGCTTTAACGACTTACCGGTGATGCAGTCACTGGGGCTGTATTACGAAGAGGCCTTGGTGGACAACGACGGGCACCAAACCGTGACCAGCTAGAAGATGAAATCAGGGTGCAAGAGGCGTGCCAGACACCCTCGATAACCTTGCTCTACCGAATTGATTTTATGTGTTTATTTGACTTTTTATTGATTTCGATTAACCGATTTTACGTGAAACAGGCTGACAGCGAGACGCTGCGAGCCGAGGAGAAAACACCATGCGCTTGATTACTTACCGTTCTGATGTGACCGCCGCTGCCCGTTTGGGCGCCATTGTTGACCACCAAGTGGTGGACTTGGCTCGTCTTGCCGAAGAGCAGGGGCAATACCTGCCAGACAATATGTTGGATTTCATCGATTTAGGGCCACAAGGGGTGCGCGCGGGGACTGAACTGCTCAATGGCTACGACGGGCAATTTCCCGCAGGGACTGCATGGCCAGTACAAAATGTGAAAATCTTGGCGCCAATTCCGCGCCCGCGTAAAAACATCTTTGGTATTGGGTTGAACTACGTTGAACACGTGGCGGAATCGAGCCGCACCTTGGACACGTCTAAAGAGCTGCCGAAAGAGCCCGTTATTTTCTCTAAACCACCGACCACGGTGATTGGCCCAGGGGATGCGATTGAACATAATGCCCAAATTACCCAGCAGTTGGATTGGGAAGTGGAACTGGCGGTGATTATGGGCACGCGTGCTAAAGGGGTGGCGGCGAAAGACGCGTTAAATTACGTCTTTGGCTACAGTTTGATGATTGACATGAGTGCCCGTGACTGCCGTCGTGCGGGGCAATGGATTTACTCCAAAGGGCAAGATACCTATGCGCCGTTTGGCCCGTGCATTGTTACCGCGGATGAAATTCCCGACCCGCACACGTTGGATTTAAGCTTGAAGGTCAACGGGGTTACCAAGCAATCGTCCAACACCCGCCACATGCTGTTTAACGTCAATGTGTTGATTGAAGACATCAGCAAAGGTATCACCCTTGAGCCGGGGGATATCATTGCCACGGGGACGCCAGAAGGGGTCGGTGCTGGGCGTTCACCACAAGAGTGGGTGTGGCCGGGGGATGTGATTGAGGCATACGTGCAAGGCATTGGTGAACTGCGTCACCCCGTGGTTGCAGTGTAAACAAGGAGCAAGGCCATGTTGAACTTAGCGCAATTTAAAGCGGCGGCCGTGCAAGCGGCGCCCGTGTTTCTCGATACCGACGCCACGGTTGATAAAGTGTGCCGCCTGATAGAAGAAGCGGCAGACAACGGCGCGAAATTGGTGGCGTTCCCAGAAGTGTTTGTGTCGGGTTACCCGTATTGGAGTTGGGTGATGAACCCAATTGACGGTAGCCCGTGGTTTGAAAAGCTGTGCAAATCGGCCATAGAAGTGCCGGGGCCAGAAATCCAAAAAATCGCCCACGCGGCAGCACGTCACCGCATCAATGTGGTGATTGGGGTCAATGAGCGCAATCCACACGGTATTGCCACCTTGTATAACACCTTGGTGACCATTTCCGACGAAGGCACCCTTCTCGGGCGTCACCGCAAATTGGTGCCAACGTGGGCAGAAAAGCTGACGTGGGCCAACGGGGATGCGTCCTCGTTAAAAGTACACCAAACCAGCGTGGGGCCATTAGGTGCCTTAGCCTGTGGGGAAAACACTAACACCTTGGCGCGCTTTGCGTTACTGGCGCAAGGGGAGCTCGTGCATATTGCCAGCTACATCGCCTTGCCTGTGGCACCCAAAGATTACGATATGGCGGAAGCGATTCGTTTAAGGGCATCCGCACATTGCTTTGAAGGTAAGGTTTTCACGATTGTTTCGTGTTCGACGGTGTCGGAAGAGATTATCGAGGCAATGTCCGCGAGCCACCCTGAGGCGCGTGAGCTGTTAGCGCGCCCAAACAGTGCCTTTTCGGGCATTATCGGCCCTGACGGTCGTGTGGTTGGCGAACCGCTGATTGATAAAGAAGGGATTGTGTATGGCGATATCGATTTAAACCGCTGTATTCAACCACGACAAATGCACGATATCACTGGGCACTATAACCGCTTTGATATCTTTGATTTACAGGTGAACCGCCGTCCGCTGAGTGCCGCCCGTTTTTACGGCGAAGGGCAAAGCGTGGAGGAATTAAACCCGACTGAGAGCGATGTACCGTTTGGGGAGAAAAAAGGATGAGTCTGGCACGCACATTTCGGATTGGGCAGATTGTCCCGTCCTCGAACACCACCATGGAAACCGAAATTCCCGCTATTTTGCGAGCACGGGAAGCGCAGTTTGCAGAGCGTTTTACCTTTCATTCCAGTCGCATGCGGATGAAAAAGGTGACCAAAGAAGAGCTGGCGAAGATGGATTCCGACAGCGACCGTTGTGCCCTTGAGCTTTCGGATGCGGCGGTGGATGTGCTCGGTTATGCCTGCTTGGTCGCTATCATGAGCATGGGGAAAGGGTATCACCGTGTGTCTGAAAGCCGTTTACACCAATGTACCGTGGATAACGGGCACCCTGCGCCGATTGTCACCAGTGCAGGGGCATTAGTGGATGGGCTGCATGCCATAGGGGCGAAAAAAGTGTCTATTTTGACGCCGTACATGAAGCCACTAACGCAATTGGTGATTAAGTATATTGAAAGCGAAGGCATTGAAGTGGTGGATAGCATTTCGTTGGAAATCCCCGATAATTTAGCGGTTGGCAGGCAAGACCCGCTGGCGCCTGTGGAAATCACCAAGCGGCTGAACACCAATGTGGATGCGATAGTGGCATCAGCGTGTGTACAAATGCCGTCATTACCCTCGGTGCAATTGATTGAAAACCGCGTGGGCTTGCCCGTGTTGTCTTCTTCGGTGGCCACCACTTACATGATGTTGAAAAAGCTGGGTTTAGAGACACGTGTTGACGGGTTTGGGTCGTTACTAAGTGGAAAGTTTTAGCTGAATTATCGTCTCCTTCTGCTACTCTTGAGGGGCTAGATTAAATGCAATGATGCATAGTGTAGATCGAGAGGAACAGATGTCAGATTCAAAGGTTTTTGTTGATAATTACTTGCCTGCCCTATTGGGGCAGGCATGGATGCTAGTTTCATCTGAATTTCATGCAATTGTTGAAAAGAAAGGGCTGTCTGTATTGGAGTGGCGAGTGCTATCAACATTGGCGGGTAATGGCTCGATGGGGATCACTGAACTATCACAAAAAACAGTCAGTAAACAACCGACAATTACGCGTGTTTTACAACGGTTAGAACAACAAGGGCATGTGATCCGCCACAATAATCATAGCGGTAGCGATAAGCGAATTACATTGGTGAGTGTCACATCTAGTGGGATGTCACTAGTCGATGGGTTATTAATTGAAGCGCAACAACATGAAGAGGCTGTACTTGCCCCATTAGGTCTGCGTAAAAGTAAGATGCTCAAAGAAGTATTACAGGAATTAATTGCACGTCACAGCTTAGAAAGTATTAATGAGAAAGAAAATTCAGAGAAAAAACTAGTTAGTAAAAAACAATTACGAAATAAAAACATATCTAAAAACTCAACTGAGTAATCAGTTAATGATGATTTAGCGGATTATCTTATCTTAGACTAGTGATTTTTGTATTACAGGGATTTTTATTTTTTATTATCAATGTGATAGGTTAATTTTTCGCGGTCAATGACACTATTGGGATAAACAGTAACATGATGATAGATAGGTCATTTCTGAATTTTAAATTTTTTGTGTCTGTTAATTAATTGCTACTTTACATTGATTCAATTTATCTATTAACTTCACTACTGATAATTAATGATTAGCTAAACATGGAGCAATCAATGTCAGTTGTGACACTTGTACTTGTTTTTTTACTTGCGGTTATTGTGAGTGTGTTTATCTCGCGATTGCTCAAAGATATTATTCCATTACCCCTTATTCAGATAGCGCTGGGAGCTGGGTTGTCTCTGTATGGTTTTACGGTTGAATTTGAACCGCATTTGTTCCTGTTCTTATTTATCCCACCGTTGCTGTTCCTAGATGGTTGGCGTATTCCCAAAGAAGCCTTATTCCAAGAAATTAAACCGATTATGTCATTAGCGATAGGCCTCGTGGTGGTTACCGTTATTGGCATGGGGTTCTTTATTCACTGGTTAATTCCTGCCATTTCATTGGCGGTTGCATTTGCACTCGCGGCGATTTTGTCACCGACTGACCCCGTTTCAGTTTCTGCGATGACGGTAAATTCCCCACTTCCATCACGGATGGCGCACATACTGGAAGGTGAGTCACTGCTCAACGATGCAACAGGCTTAGTCTGCTTTAGCTTTGCCGTTGTGGCTGCATTAACGGGAACATTTTCCCTCGCTTCAGCGGCAGGCGAATTTGTTCTTGTTGCCTTTGGTGGGATCTTAATTGGTTTATTAGTCGCTTGGGCAATTGGTTGGTTGAACCAGTTCTTGGTTAAGCGTACTGGTGAAGAGCCAGCCATCCAAATTATGATCAGCCTATTGATGCCATTTACAGCTTATTTGCTTGCAGAGCACTTACATGTGTCAGGTATTTTAGCGGCGGTTGTTGCCGGTATTGCTATGCACTATGAGAAAATTGCAGGTCGTATGCAGGCTGCAACACGCATGCAAAGTAAAGCCGTTTGGGATACCGTTCAAACGGCACTGAACGGAATGATCTTTATTTTACTGGGTGAGCAATTACCGGGTATGTGGATAAATATGCCAGAGGTTGCTGAAGCGGCGGGGGCAAGTCATCCTTGGATGTTATTTGTTTATGTTGCAATCATTACTGTGGCTCTGGCAATCCTGCGTTTTAGTTGGGTTTGGATTTCAATGACCTTAACCGTATTCCACAACCGCCGCCGTGGTAAAGAAGCAGATGTGGTGCATATTCGGATGATGGCTATTATGGCGACTGCGGGTGTTCGCGGGGCGATTACATTAGCGGGTATTTTAACGCTGCCATTGTTGATGCCAGACGGCTCTTTATTCCCAAATCGTGATGTGGCTATCTTCTTGGCAATGGGCGTTATTTTATGTTCATTATTGATTGCCAGTATTGCATTGCCGATTTTAACAAAAGGCCTTGTCCAAGATTTACCGTATGATAATGACGAAATCCGTGCTCGTTTAGCGCTGAATGAAGCGGCAATGGCTCACTTACGTGAGTTAATGAACCACCCTTCAGAGGACGTGGATGAAATCGCCATGCGTACGGAAGTCGGGGCACAATTGTTAGAAATTTATGGCAGACGACTTGATAATACCGATGAAACTGAATCTGACGTGTATGATTTACATCGAATGATTGAGATGGAACGCCAAATGTCTAACTCTGCATTGAAAGCGAAGCGTGAAGCGTTATACCAAATGCGGAAAAATAAAAACATTAACGAACGGGTTTACCATCGTTTACGTGATGAATTGGATCTAAAAGAAGAAACACTGAATCATCATAAAAATGGTAAGCACTAGTTTATGAAATTAAAGGCCTGAATATGTTCAGGCCTTTTTCTTGGCAAGATAAATGAGAGTGGAAAAGGCTATTTGACTAATCATATTAATAGTTGATAGGTTAGTGTTAACCTCATTTAGGAAAGAAATATGTCACAGATTGTCGCTCGTTTAAGCATGATTATTACCATCACTTAGTGGTGGGGATAAGTGACAATCGAAACCCGCCAGACAAGGCGGGTTTTTTGTTTTTGTCTGGTCAATTATCAGCAAGGAAATGTTAATGAATTTTACTGGAAAGCCACAAACCTCCGATAACGAAGTACGCTTACATTTTCTCTGTGGAAAAATTGCCTCAGGGAAGTCAACGCTTGCAAAGCAACTCGCTAAGCAGCCTCGAACCATTTTATTGAGCGAAGATGAATGGCTTTCGACGTTGTATCCCAATGAAATCACAGAGCTTTCACACTATGTCGCTAAAAGCACCTTGGTGAAAAAGGTGTTGGAAAAACATATCAAGCAATTGATGGAGGCAGGTAATACGGTCGTGATGGATTTCCCTGCCAATACACCAAATCAGCGCCAATGGCTAAAATCACTCGCACAGGCATCGAATGTGCCGTACGTTTTTCACGTTTTACAGGTTGATAACGATGAGTGCAAAGCACGGCTTGTCGTGCGTAATTTAATGGGGGAAAACCCGTTTCACACCTCAGACGCACAGTTTGATTTAATCACCGCACATTTTTCGTACCCTGCTCTAGATGAACAATTGAATTGCCAGTTTTATCCTGAGTAGTGCGTCGTTTCAGCGGCTAATAGTGGGAAAAAGCCGCTGAAAAACGGGTCATTTGGGGCGATACATTTTTAAATTTTGTTGTTGTTCAATCCAATAATAATCGGCGGGGCCACCTGCACGTAGTAACGGTTTTTGCCCTGCACAATCATAAAGCCCATCGGTTAGGGTGGATTCATCAATGTGCACCATGACAACCTCCCCCATGACCATCCACGTATCCAGTAATTGTCCGTCAGCGCGTTTAAGTTGCTGATATTGCGTCACGACACATTCCATAGAAACAGGGGTTTGTGCTATGCGTGGTGGTGCAATTAACGTTGATGGTAATGTGGAAAGTTGGGTTAACGCAAACTCACTTTCCCCACGTTCAAGGGTTGCGCTGCTCATATTGACCTGCTCGCCAAGGCTTAGTGTCGCAAGGTTGTAGACAAATTCCCCTGTTTCGATGGCATTGGTGACAGAGTCCTTTTTACCCACGCTGGAAAAGGCCAAAATTGGTGGTGAGTAATTGAAAATATTGAAAAAACTGTAAGGCGCCAGATTGGTACGACCTTGGCTGTCACAGGTTGAGATCCAACCTATAGGACGTGGGCCGATTAACGACGGAATGGGGTCATGGGGAAGTCCATGGCCTTTAGTAGGTTGATAACTATAGAATTTGGTTGTCATTACAAGTTCCTTTTTTATTTTATCCTAACGGATAATAGAGGCCGACGTAAGGTTAAAAAATGAAAAATGCAATGAACGCATAAAGTTCGCAGCCAATGGATAGTATTTTCGGATATTACTCACCAATTCGCTGGATAAAACTGGAAGGGCTTTGCCCCAACCACTTTTTAAACATTGTGGAAAATGACCCCACGCTACTATAACCCAAGTCAAAAGCCACTTCGGTAATCGATTTTCCTGCGGAAATATGGGTAATGGCACTGAGCAAGCATGCTTGTTGTCGCCAATCTGAAAAAGAGAGGCCTGTCTGCGCCCCAAAAAAACGACTAAAGGAACGCTCACTTTTGTGTAGTTTCGCCGCCCATTCTTGGGGAAGTGAGGTGATTTGAGGGGCTTTTAAAAATTCACGACACATTTGGGCGAGGTGCTCATCCCGTGGGATCGGCGCATAAAATGGCAAAGGTTCGGCACGCTCAATCTCGTGCAAGATCAATTGGATCATCACACCATCACGGCCATGAAGATCGTATTCGATCGGCGTATCGACCGCTTCCAGTAATAATTGTCGAAGTAGTGGCGAAACACGCAGCACTTCGCATTTATTTCCTTTACGTGGTGCCGCTGCGGGTTCGATATACAAACTGCGCGTACTCACATTTAGCATACGGGTTTCATGGGGGGTATTGCAGGGGATCCACACGCCGCTATCAGGTGGAATAACCCACTCGCCATCGTCAGTACTCACTTCAATCAAGCCTGTGGCGCCATACAAAAACTGCGCACGGCGGTGAACGTGGGAGTCCAGCAACACATTCGGTAAGTAGTCAGTTCCGATCGCAAGAACATCACGAGGAACGGCATCAACGGTCTTAAGGGGAATATTTCGCATGGAAATTTCTCTTGGCTGAAATTCAAACATAGTGATTTATTTTTCGAATATAGGCAATTTTTATTGATATAACCACATGTTTTCCATGGTTGGCTGAGATTCCGATCTCTTTGGCTGTTTTTCGAAAGTTGGCAAAACGGAAAATGATTACCCTAGCGCGGAAACCTAATGTATGCCTGAGGTAGAGTTATCATGGAAAATTACAACGGTCAGAATGATGAGCAAGTCGGCCTGATTGAACCTTTAACCCGTCGTCGGTTTATTCAAGGCAGCTCTGCGCTCATGGCTGTCCCATTTTTAGCCGCAAATACGGTCGCTTCAACATCAGAAAACCCAGATATCATCCCAACAAAAACCATTAATAATGAGGGTGAACGTGTCGTTTCCACTTGCAGTAGTTTTGACTGCGGAGGGAAATGTGATATTCGAGCACATGTCAAAGAAGGTGTGGTCACAAGAATTAGCACTCGACCTGATGCCGATCTCGATGAAGAGATGCCAATCATGCGTGCGTGTGTGCGTGGCCGTAGCTATCGGAAATTTGTGTACCATCCGAATCGCCTAAAATACCCAATGAAACGTGTTGGTAAACGCGGAGAAGGGCGCTTTGAGCGGATCAGTTGGGAAGAAGCCACTACGCTTATCGCAAGCAACATGCAACGCATCAATGAACAATACGGCCCAGCTTCGCGCTTTGTTAGTTTAAGTACGGGTGTCACAGGGGGAATTTTCTCTGGGGCGAATATGCTACGTCGTTTATTCAATATGACGGGCGGTTTTTTAGAGAATTACCACTCGGTCAGTAACGGCAATACCATGGCGGTGACGCCGTATACTTACGGCACTTCCGCAAGTGGCAGCACCTTGGATACATTGGAAAATACCCCGCTGGTTATTTTATGGGGGCACAACCCTAATGAAACCATTTTTGGGCATTCCAATCATTATTTCCAAAAAATGAAGAAAAACGGCACAAAATTTATTGTTGTCGACCCTCGCTATTCCGATACGGCGTCGTCGTTAGCTGACCAATGGATCCCAATTTTACCAACTACAGATAACGCCATGATGGACGCGATGATGTATGTGATCATCAGTGAAAATCGCCATGACCAAGCTTTTATCGATAAATATACTGTCGGGTTCGATGAACATCAAATGCCTGATGGTGTGCCTGAAAACGAGTCACTCGTCGCGTATTTAATGGGTAAAAAAGATGGTGTGGTGAAAACCCCTGAATGGGCAGAGCCCATCACCAAAGTCCCTGCAGATACAATTCGCCAGTTAGCACGTGAATATGCCAGCACTAAACCCGCTGCACTAATGCAAGGTTGGGGGCCTCAACGCCATATTTGTGGCGAGCGCTCAGCGCGTGGAGCAACATTGTTAGCGACTATCACAGGTAATGTGGGTGTTAAAGGCGGCTGGGCTGCGGGCTATGGTATGGCAGTCACGCCTGATTTACGTAAAACCCTCGCGGGGCCAAGCCTATTTGAAAACCCTGTTAAGGCAAAAATAAACATCACCAATTGGGTACAAGCCTGTGAGGATAAAAACCTTGTTACGCCAAACAATGGCCTGAAAAATGCCGAAAAACTCGATACCGAGATCAAAATGATTTTCTCGTTAGCGGGTAATTATATGACCAACCAAAACCCCGATATTTTGCATGCCGCCAAAGTATTGGAGGATGAAAGCAAGGTGGAGTTTATCGTATACAGCGATTTGTATATGACACCAAGCGCGAAATACGCTGACATTTTACTGCCTGAAACCAGTTTTTTAGAACGCTGGAATGTAGGGGGAACTTGGGGAACGGGTAACTACATTATTTTATCTGAAAAAGTGATTGAGCCTGAGTTTGAGCGCCGCAGTGATTATGAGTGGCTGTGTGAAGTGGCTGAAAAACTTGGTGTTGGCGAGAAATTTAGTGAAGGCCGTACAGAAAAACAGTGGATTGAACATCTCGTTAATGATGCCCACCAAAAAAGCCCTGAGGATGGTATTCCGACCTTCGATGAACTGTTGGTTAAGCGCCGCCATTTACTGAAACACAAGCCACATACAGGGCATGTGGCTTTCGAAAAAAATATTAATGATATTGAAAATCACCCGTTTGAAACGCCATCAGGGAAGATTGAGATTTTTTCAAAACGCCTGTATGAGCGTAATGATGTTGATATTCCTGCATTATCTCATTATGTCCCTGCGATTGAAGGGCCTGAAGACGACTTAACGACACGTTTCCCGTTGCAGCTTATCACGTGGAAAGGTCGTAACCGTGCCAACTCAACGCAATTTGCTAACCCATGGTTGCAAGAAGTCCAGCGCCAAGAACTGTGGATCAACCCAATTGATGCTAAGCGCCGTGATATTAGCGAAGGTGACGCTGTCAAAGTGAATAATGACCGTGGTGTCACACAAGTGCCTGTGAAAATCACCCAGCGCATCATGCCGGGGGTCGTCGCACTGCAAGCCGGAGCATGGTGGCAGCCTGATGAAAATGGTATCGACCAAGGCGGGTGTGCCAACGTATTAACATCGGCGCGGAGCACGGCAATGGCACACGGAAATGCCCATCAAACATTATTGGTGGAGGTAACAAAAGCATGAGTAAATTCCACGTTTATCCTGCAGTGAGTGACAAACAACTCGGGTTTTATATTGATTCGGCGCGCTGTTCGGGCTGTAAAGCATGCCAAGTGTCCTGTAAAGATAAAAATAACCTCGACGTCGGGCGCAAATACCGCCGCGTGTATGAAGTGACTGGCGGCGAGTTTATCGAAAACGGCACAGGGGGGCTGGTGAATAATGTCTTTGCCTATACGTTATCCATTTCATGCAACCACTGTGCCGACCCAATGTGTGTCAAGAATTGCCCAACTACAGCGATGCATAAGCGCGAAGGGGACGGCATCGTGATGGTCAATACAGACAAATGTGTAGGATGCGGTACTTGTGCATGGTCTTGCCCGTATGGTGCGCCACAGATGAACCCTGAAACACAGCAAATGTCGAAATGTGATTTTTGTATTGACCTACAACTTAAAGGTGAGCAACCCGTTTGCGTGGCAACTTGCCCGCTAGGCGCGATTCAGTTTGGTCCAATCGACGAGCTCAGAAAACGCTATGGTGAATTGGCAGATGTGCGAGGGCTACCAGATTCCTCGATCACACACCCTAACCTTGTTATTCATCCGCACCAAGGTTCTGGTCGCCAATCTCAAGATACTCAAGGAGAAGCCAAATGAACGAATGGCCATTATTGTTATTCACCTTTTTGATGCAGTTATCTATTGGGTTAAGCATCATGTTAGGAATTTCTGCAAAGAAACTGTCTTCGGCGTTTGCGGGGAAAGTTAATCCACAATTTTTCCTGTGGTATCTATTTGTGGCCTGTGTTTTTGCAGGCGTAGGGTTATTATCATCGATTAGCCACTTAGGTGTGCCAATCAATGCGCCTAACTCGTTGTTAAATATCTTTTCTTCTTGGCTAAGCCGAGAAGTGATATTGACGGCCACCTACTTTACGTTTTTAGGACTTACTTTTTTATGGCTTTGGTTTAAAAAAGAATTGTCTTATCTGCTGCTGGGTATGGCGATTATTGCGGGGCTTTGTGATGTGTATGCCATGGCGTCAATCTATCGTTATACCTCAATGTTAACGTGGATGAATGATAATACTTATCTGATGTTTTACGGCACGATGCTAACGGCTGGCGCGGCGGGTTATTATTTATTAATCAGCGTATTACTGCGTTTTAAGGCAGGCAGTTCTCTGGTACAAATCCCGACTCGTGGGTTATGGATATTATGGGCGGTTATTGGTGTTAGTTTATTTATTCGCTTAGTTTATCAACCTGCTTATGAAAGTTACCTTGTTCACACCAGTTATAACAACGAGTCGATAACCTTTCCTATTGACTCCATTCACGCCTATCAAGCCATTTGGTCATTACGTATGACCAGTTGGGTAGTGGGGATGTTAGCCGTGATAGTGCTCGGGTTTGGTATATTCCGCCGCATGCGTACAGCGTCAAGTGAGGTATTAACCTCAAGTGGTCAGGGGTATTTAGTGTTGGGGTGTGGCTGTGCGATTGTGGCTGAATTTATGCTGCGTTATTGCTTTTACTCTATTCATATTTAAGGCAATTGTGATTAATTTTTTAGGAAGTTATCTGTCATTATGATCCATTTTTCACATTATGCAGCGGCCTTTAATATTTTAGGGACTTGTTATCTATTTTCACCCAATGATGATGCAAGTCACTACGCATTAAGTTTTTTTAAATTGGATGATTTTGCTACCCAGTGGCCTTGCAAAATAAGCCCTCAATTGAGCAATCGAATTACGCAATCTTTAAAGATTGAACGGCAAAAGTTACATGAGCAATGGACTAATTTATTTATTGGCCCTAATACATTACCGGCCCCGCCTTGGGGCTCGGTATACCTCGACCCCGAGGGGGTATTGCAAGGTTCTTCGACACAAGCGTTGAGCGCATTTTTACAGCGTGAGAGGTTAAAGGTGCAAACACGTTACCCTGAACCGTCAGACCATGTTGGTTTAATGTTATTTCAGGCTGCAGTGTTAGCGTCAGAGGTCAGAGAAAGTGCATTAAAAGAATTACTGGTTGATCACTTGGAAAGTTGGTTACCGCAATTTTCTCATCAACTAAATAGAACAACGTCAAATTCGTTTTATACGTCATTAACTGAGTTAGCGCTGGTAACGGTAAAGTCATGTAGCTAATCTTTTATTGATAGTGTTTTTTATTCAGTATATTTGACCATTAAATGGTTAATTAAACGTAATATTTGAATGAGGAAATAGTTAACAATTTATAATTAAATGAAAATTGATTTAGTTATAAGAAATGCAAATTAAAATGATTCCCACTTTAATTTTCTGAGCCATAATACATTTTTACGTCATACTACTTAATGATCGGTATTTAAAGCGAAGGGGGTATAAAGTGGTCAATCTATTTAATCGGCTGTTGTCCCATGAAGATGCGGGAAAATTACTGTTACGTCTTTCTGTGGGCGGTTTGATGTTGTTCCACGGCATGAGCAAATTAATGACAGGTGCCAGCGGTATCAAGGCGCTACTGGCTTCTTATGGCCTACCTGAATTTATTGCTTACGGGACTATTTTAGGTGAAGTGGTTGCCCCTATCTTTATTATTTTAGGGATTTTAACCCGCCCATCAGCATTGTTAGTGGCGTTTACCATGGTGGTTGCATGGTTAATGATTGGTTTAGATAAAACCTTTGTTCTGGATAAAACAGGGGCATGGGCAATTGAAAGTATCGTGTATTTCTTCTTAAGTGCCATTGCGCTGGCATTTATGGGCTCAGGACGGTTTTCAGTGATGCGCAATGCATGCTGGCGATAAATAAATTTTAGTTAAGAGTTTCGACATTGCTTTGAGAAAAGACCATCAAAATTTTCTGATGGTCTTATTTTTTTGTCTAATGCACTGAAAATTAAAGGTAAACGATACTTTTGAATGATTGGTAATTTTAGCTATTTTAGCTATAATAGCTAAACGAGCCATTTTATCCTGTAGGTGATGTATGGAAACTATCTCCGCACAAGTTGCTAAAAATCAATTTGGTGATTTATTGATGAAAGTTCAACGTGCGCCTGTTGAAATAAGTAAACATGGGAAGCGTGTTGCAGTTGTTATCTCTTCAGATGAGTATGACCAGCTAATGCAGTTAAAATTACAGAGCTTAAAAGCTGTTTTGGCTGAATCTATTTCGCAAGCAGAGCGCGGTGAATTTCATAGTATTGATGATGTATTTTCTCCGTTAACTAAGGATGAACTTGATAATAAGGCTTAAGGATGAGCGTTAGGTTTACTCAGAAAGCGAAAGGGCATATCCGCTCAATTAGGCTTTATTCTATGCGTAGATGGGGGGCTAATGTTGCAGAGGCTTATGCTAACTCATTGCGAATGACAATGACCGATATACTCGCGAGCCAGCCATCTCTTGGTCGTGATCGCAGTGAAGATTTGTATTTGGGTATTTTCAGCTTCCCTGTTGAAAGCCATATAATTTATTATCGAAAAGCGCCTGAAGGTATTGAGGTGCTGGCAGTATTACATCATACGCAAGACCCCCATTCTCATTTATAAAAATCCGTTCTGGCGATAAGTTAATTTTCATTAGGCATTTGATATTGCTTTGAGAAAAGACCATCAAAATTTCTTGATGGTCTTATTTTTTTTGGAAATTAATTTACTCAATATATTTGCGAAGCGGCTCGTGGTAATTAAATGCTTGTATTGATCATTGAAAAAATAGATTTAGTATCACCATGGGGCATTGGTGTAAGGTCGCACACCTATCTTTATGGATAGGAGGTCCATGGTTCGAATCCTGGATGCCAAAACTGTTTAATATATTGAAACGGTTTTGGCATCAGGATTTTATATAGTTGATAAGGTGGGTACATTGACAGAAATAAGAAGCAGAGTGGATACCCTCTATGATTATGATCCATCATCATATATAGATAAAATACGAGAATATCACCGACAAAACTTCGAGCAGGTTGGCAGTGGATTGCGTCATATAGAGGGCCAGCTAAGAAAAACTATCGCCTCTTCAGCGTATCAGAATATACAAGATGATGTTTTAACATTTACCCGTTTGTATTCAATGTTATTATCCGTATGGTGTGAAGCTAGATTACATGTGCTTATTTATGAAGACAGTGTCTTTACAGAACGTGAACGCAGCATTATATACAACGAAAATAGCTTAGAACAAAGATGGCTAACCGCTCTTGCAATAGCGGTTAAAAATAATGGAAATATTCCGTTTGAAGATGATGCTAATGAAGATAGCTTGGGAATTATTCTTTTTACGATATATGGACGAATAAAAGCATGGATTAGTGGGCACCTAGCTCCTGTCATTAGAAATCGAAATAAAGTCGCTCATGGTCAATGGTTAAACCCTTTTCAGAATATGCAAAACATGTGGATAAATTCAACTTCATTTACTATCTGCCCTCAATCAGTTCAAGACTTTAAAAAAGATAGTATTCTTTTGACTAATGAGAAAATAAAATTACTTAACATCATTTGTGGCGCAATTAATAGCATAGCTATTGGTAGTGAAAATAAAAAATATAATGTACAAAGCTTTGATGATATTAATCGCCTCGTAAATAAGCAAATAGATAAAATAGAACATATTGATTATTTAGCGTTTGTAAAAAGAACGCAAAAATCTTACAAAGCGCAATTTGATAAATCTATTTCTAATTTCACTGGTTAATTTATAGAATATAGGCCTTATCATGTAATTTTAGCCTATATCCTAATACTTAAGCTTAACTCTACCCCTTCACACACACCACTTGGCGTAGGGTATGCACGATTTCAACTAATGATGATTGCGCCGCCATTACGGCATCGATGTCTTTGTATGCCATTGGAATTTCATCAATCACATCGCTATCTTTTCGGCACTCAACGTGCGCGGTTGCCATTTTTTGGTCACTCACGGAGAAACGTTTTTTGGCTTCCGTTCGGCTCATCACACGGCCTGCACCGTGACTGCAAGAACAAAAACTTTCTTCATCACCCAGTCCGCGCACAATAAAGCTTTTTGCCCCCATCGACCCAGGAATGATCCCCATTTGGCCTTTTCGAGCAGACACAGCGCCTTTTCGTGTCACCAAAATTTCTTCACCAAAATGTTGCTCTTTTTGCACATAGTTATGGTGGCAATTTACCGCTTCTTGTTGTGTGGTAAACGTTTTTTGGATTTCACGTGAAAGCGCTTCCAGCACTCGGTGCATCATCACTTCGCGGTTATGGCGGGCAAAATCCTGTGCCCAACCCACGGCTTCCATATAGTCATTAAAATGCACGCTGCCTTCTTCAAAGTAGGCTAAGTCCCTATCTGGCAGGTTGGCGATATGTTGCTGCATGTCTTTTTGTGCCAATGAAATGAATAGGTTACCTATCGCATTTCCCACTCCACGTGACCCGCTATGCAACATCACCCAAACACGGTTTTGCTCATCCAAACACAGTTCAATAAAGTGATTCCCTGTTCCCAGAGTCCCTAAGTGGTTGTAATGGTTGGTCCCACGTAGTTTCGGGTATTTATCGCAAATACGTTTAAAATCTTCATCTAAATGCGCCCAATGGGTATCGACGATATCCGGTGTACGGTGCCATGCACCTTTATCACGTCCATGTCGATGAGTCGTTCGGCCGTGCGGTACAGCGGCTTCGATAGCAAAACGAATATTCTGCAAGCTATCCGGCAAATCAGACGCAGTTAGAGAGGTACGTACCGCAATCATTCCACAGCCGATATCGACCCCTACAGCAGCAGGGATAATCGCCCCTTTTGTTGGGATCACGCTTCCAATAGTTGACCCTTTCCCTACGTGCACATCTGGCATTACTGCTAAGTGTTTAAAAATAAATGGCATCTTGGCGGTATTTTGCAATTGCGTTACCGCTTTCGGGTCAACGGGAACCCCGTTGGTCCACATTTTTACTGGTACGCCAGTTTCTTGAATTAATTGATTAAAGTTATTCTTAGTCATTGTTATTCCTTAATTTTTACCAATCCGTTTAATACTTGGTCTAATCCACCGTAAACGGAAATTTGGTCGATTCGATGTGCGATGCTTTCTAAAGTTTCGAGCTCTTTTAAGCGCAGCGCGACAGGGTTGTTTTCCATCACTTTGGCGGTATTTAACAGCGAACGGGTGGCGGCCGTTTCTTCGCGGCGGCGGATCACGTTAGCT
The DNA here is from genome assembly GCF_019343475.1 of Providencia sp. R33. NCBI lineage: Bacteria > Pseudomonadati > Pseudomonadota > Gammaproteobacteria > Enterobacterales > Morganellaceae > Providencia > Providencia sp. R33. Next base: position 4,255,572 of record NZ_CP072453.1, read on the forward strand.
TGTGCTGATTTTTCAGCTTCAACCACTTGGGACAAAATAGTGCGCATTTCGCCCGGTAAAATAATGTCTTTCACACCAATGCTATCGACCTCTAAGCCAAAATCCGCAATGCTTTGCACCACTTGCGTTAGCATTAGTTCATCGATTAACTGCTTGTTTTCTAAGAGTTCATCCAGTGTGCGGGTGCCCACAATCTCCCGTAATGAAAACTGTAATTCACGGTATAAATGCTCCACTGGCTGGCTCAACTGAGAAAATGCATGTAGCACATCGGCATAGCGCCAGTTAGCCGACAAATTAATACGCAACGTCACTTTATCTTTGGTTAAGATTTCTTGTCCGCTGACTTCCAATGACTGTAAACGCGTATCAATGATGTCAATTTCTGGGGTATGTTCTACACGCCAGTAACCGTGGGTACCCGCTTCAAGTAAGCCCGTGATTTCACCGTCAATTTTTAATACGCCAATATGCCAAGCCGGTATTTGAGCAACAAGGCAAAGTTCACTGCCTTTGATGCGTTTTTTTGCGACTAAGCGCTGAGTTAACGCTTCTGGTAGCACTAAATGGCCCACTTTTTGTTTTTCGACACGCAGTGTATTGCCTGACTTCCAGTACAGACGGCGTGTGGCTGGCGATAAGATCTCAACCAAGTTATTGTGTGAATATAAAAAACCAATCTCATCATCAGACAAATCAATATCGACACCATAGGAGGCTACCCAATTTGGGTGATATTGGCGAATTTGCTCTGCAAGTACGGCGTCTATTGGTTTATCAATAGATTGCGAGCAAACATCGATGACTTGAATTTCAGGCTTCTGCTTAACTGACCAAAAACCGTAATTACCCGCCTCTAGTAGGCTTTTTATTTCACCATCCACTTTTAGCAGGCCAATTTGCCCCGCAAAGATTTGCACCATCACACATAAATCACGGCCTTTAACGCCTTTTTTATGCACGACATGTTCGGTTAGCTCGTTTGTCATCGCTAATTGGGTCACGTTATGTTTTTCGATACGCAAATCATCATTAGTTTTCCAGTATAAAAGGCGTGTTTGTGGCGCGATAATTTCAACTAAATGATGATGTAAGTATAAAAAGGCGACTTCATCATCAGATAAATTAATATCAACACAATACTCATTTACCCAATTCATGTGGAATTGACGCAAATGGTTTGCCAGCTTTTCTTCAATCGGTTCATTATTTAAGGTGAAAAATGAAACCGTCAGTTTATTAAACCAATCTTGTACGCGGTGCTCACCTGCCACTAACAGTTGTTTGAAATCACCATTTTTTGACGTTAGTGCAATTAGTCCTTGAGCCACATTTATTTTTTTCATTATTTTTCCTTTTATTTATGTGTCTGACGCTGAAGAACAACACGAAGTCATGAGGGGAAAGAAAGAGCGCCGAATCGGCTGTCTAAATTTCTGCTCATCACTCGGTAAGGCTCTCGAGTGCCAGCTTTTAGCTAAACTTCAGCTAGGTTTTATTTACGTTTGGAATCGTATTTTTAAGTTCAGGAGTCGAACCTGATAGCTAGGCTATTACCAAGGTATCTTACCGACGGCGGCATACAGACCATGTAGTGACAACAGCCACCATGTCTGCACCGGTTGAACGCGAAGTTCAGACATTTTCCGGCAGTGGATGAATGTATAATTGCCAGAAGCGTGCCAACTTTTTAAATACGGTGAAAAATATTTTTATCTTAATGAAAAATAACGAATAATTATTTTTAGGCTAAAAGTGACTTACAATACGAGAGAAAATGGACTAGGCTATTTATTATCTTTTTATATCGTATTTTATAAATTTATATAAATCATGAATGAAAAACGCAAGGTTGTGATCGGTGTGCTTGGCACGGTATTGGACAGGCGAGGCAAAAAAGCCAATCGCTGGACCAAATGGCGCCCAACCGTGGGGTTATGCCAACAGCCGAATATCAATATTGGTCGCTTTGAATTGATTCATCAGGTCAATGACTACTCGATGGCGCATCGCGTTAAAGAGGATATTGAGCAAGCTTCACCACAAACGGAAGTTGTTCTGCATGAGGTGGATATTGCGGATCCGTGGGATTTCGAGGAGGTGTATACCTCGTTACTGGATTTTTCTGCGAGCTACCCCTTTGATACGGACAACGAAGAGTACCTTGTGCATATCACCACGGGGACGCACGTGGTGCAGATTTGCTGGTTTTTATTAACCGAAGCACACTATTTGCCCGCCAAACTTATTCAGACGTCACCCAGTGAGAAAGGTAGGGAAAAAGACCCGATTGGTATTCACACGGTAATTGACCTTGATTTAAGCCGTTACACCCATATCACCAGCCGTTTCCAAAAAGAGCAACAGCAGCAAGTTTCGTTTTTAAAATCAGGCATTGCGACACGCAACAGCGCGTTCAATACCATGATTGAGCAAATTGAGCGGGTAGCGTTACGTTCAAAAGCCCCGATTTTACTCAATGGCCCGACAGGGGCGGGGAAATCGTTTTTGGCTCGGCGAATTTACCAACTGCGTGAAAGCCGCCACCAAGTGAAAGGGCGGTTTGTGGAAGTGAACTGTGCCACGTTGCGCGGTGATAATGCCATGTCGACGTTATTTGGCCATGTGAAAGGGGCATTTACAGGGGCATTAAATTCCCGAAAAGGACTGTTAAAAGAAGCGGATGGCGGCATTTTATTTCTTGATGAAATCGCCGAGCTTGGCCTTGATGAACAAGCGATGCTGCTTAAAGCCATCGAAGAAAAACGTTTTTTCCCTTATGGTGCGGATGAAGAAATTCACAGTGATTTTCAATTGATTGCGGGAACCCATCGCAACTTGGCGCAACAGGTGGAGGAGGGCAAATTTCGTGAGGATTTATTCGCCCGCATCAATATGTGGACATTTGCCTTACCCGGCTTGCGCGATCGCCGTGAAGATATCGAGCCAAATATCGATTATGAGCTCGTAAAATTCAGCCAAGATGCGCAAAACCAAATCCGTTTTGATAGCGAAGCGCGCAACGTGTATGTGAAATTTGCCTGTTCCGAGCAAGCACTCTGGCGCGGTAACTTCCGTGAATTGGGAGCATCGATTAGCCGAATGGCGACCTTTGCGGAAAAAGGGCGAATAACCAAGTCGATAGCCGAAGAGGAAATTGGGCGTTTGCAATCTCAGTGGCAAGTTAAATCGACCAATTCATTACCTAAACAAGTGGGTGAAATTGATTTATTCGACCAACAGCAATTAGCTACCGTACTGGATGTGTGCCGCCGTTCTTCATCCCTCTCAGAGGCGGGTCGAGCGTTATTTGCAATCTCTCGGCAACAGAAGAAACAACCTAATGATGCGGATAGGCTACGAAAATACTTGGCGAAATTTGGCTTGGATTGGGAGGGGGTGAAAAACTAACATTATCGATAAAAGAAAAGCCCCCTAAGGGGCTCAGACTGCTGACGAACCGATTAGGTTTGACAGCAGGTTGGATAGGTTTTGAATAAAAACAAAGGAAAATCAATTTATTGATTTTCGGCTGATAACACAAAGTAGGAAAAACCACGTTTTTATCCTGCTTTGTCAACAACCACAAAAGCCCCCGAAGGGGCTTTGTATTTAGTTAAGGTCTTCAACACAGAGTGCGGTCGCCATATTATAAACAAAATAATCTTTCAGATTAGAATCGGTATTAAATTTATTCACCGAAGGGATAAAATAGCTGTTTTCATTCTCCTCTTGAATGTCCGATGTCCAAATTTTGACTGCTTTCAGTTTTGTGCTTAATGCATGGTTTCCCCACTCATTATAGACATATTGATTCGAGGCAAAACGCAATTGAGTACCGTCAGAAATATCAGCTTTGGATGCCATTCGATAAGGTGCTGAACACAATTGTCTAGCATTGGACATCGTTTTTGCTGCTTCGCTGATGTACCATTTTTTCAACGTAAATTGATAATTAACCGTGCGTTTATAGCCTGTATGCGCTTTTGGTACTCCTTTAAATATAGGCTTCATTGCATTACGCCCCCCGATTGGGGTTGGCTTGCGTAACATGGTGACTACCCCTTTATCATTAATAGATAACCAGTCCTCATCAACACTCCAATCGTAATCTGTTTGTTGCCCAATAGGGACGGTAATTTGGAAGCTCGCATCTGCAAATCCGGTATTTGGGAACCCATCATTGATGGAAAGTATATGATTTCCAGGAGTGGTTAGGATGTTTGATTTACCATAGGTAACAACCGTAATCGGTGAAACAACACCGCTATAATCAATGGAATGGTTATCAATTGTAATCTCTGATTTACCCACAACAGAATTATTAAAGGTGCTGGTATATACGCCATTCGTTGTTTCTTTCATGGTAGCCACAATGGTTCCTGCACTGGCCGAAATATGCGGTTTTTTACCTGAAATAGGGGTTCCGCTTGCATCTTTGAGCTCTAGCTTTATGGTGATATTGGCATTACTTCCTTCGTCAATATCATCTTTATTTACAGAAAATTCACTCTTCCCAGCTGCAAAAACAGGTTTACCCGTTTGCACGGTTAGGTTAGTTGGTGCACTCGTTTGTGCCCCCACTTGAGCGGTGATCACATAGCTCCCGCTGGTGGACAAGGTAAGCTCCCCTTTGTGCTGTGCTCCTTGTAATTGCCACGTTGGTTGGTGAATCGTGCCATTGGCATTCTGTAATTGTATATCAGTCGCTTTTATCGTGACGTCGTTTCCATAGATATCTTTCGTGGTTACCGTGAAGTTCACTTTTCCACCTAAAGAAATCTGTTTTTGGTCAATAAGTAGCTCAACACTATTGATCTGTTTTACATCGGTAAATGGTTGAACGGTGATTTTGGTCGCCTGAGATACGTTATTCACGCCAACGGTTAACGTATGCTCAGTGGTTTTTTTCAAGTTCACGGAGGCAGAATAAAAACCGGGTCGATCGCTATTTTCGGCCCAATTTGGTGATGTGAAACTTTCAGCAGAATGACTATCGGAAAGTGAAATATCAGTACTGCCGATATTTTTTAGACCGTTTCCGTACTGATCTTCCAAGATTAAGTAAAGCGTCACTGGCTTACCAGGTAATACACTGTCTTTACTTGGTGTGAGGCGTATTGACGCCACTTTGTCTTTTCCGGTTGGTGAATTAACACGGGTAGTTTTGGTGTCAGAGAGATGATTGACTTCCCCTGAAATAGATTGATTACCCACTTTGTTTAAGGCTAATTCCGTGCGATAAACTCCATTTTTATCCTCAACCCATGTCACCACGTGTTTTGTTGACCCAAGGATAAGAGAGATATCACTCGGGTTAACTTCAACAACACCATTACCAAATTTATCCGTTAATGTCAGTGTCAGTTTGTTTTTCTCATCAACTTCGAAAGTTGATGGCGCTTGTAAGCTAACAGCTGCGACATTTTTAACCCCTTTCATTGGGTTAACTTGGATCTGAGTCGTTTTAGTCTGCCCATTTACTTTAGCAATCAAGGTGTGAGCCATGACTTTATTAAGCTGAACGCTTGCGTTGTAAGTTCCTATCGTTGAAGGGACTTTAGTCCATGATGCAAGTGTTGTAATTTGCGCATCGGCATTGGTTAAGTTGATGTCTGAAGGTAATACATCACTCACGGCATTGCCAAAGCTATCTAGGACATTTAATGTGAGCGTTGTTTTTTCACCCGCAGACATCGTGTTTTGTGCCGCAGTTAGCGTGATTTGGTTCACGTTACCTGTGCCTTTCAGCGAATTAACGGTAATTCGCGATGTTGACGCTGACTGATGATTAACAGTTACAGTCAGCATATGGTTCCCAATAAGCGTTAAAGGAATAGAGGCGTTGTAAATTCCTTCAGACACCATACGCCATGCGACTCGGTTATTATCAATCACTTCAGTGGTATGGCTATCTTTTAGGGTAATATCTGCACCATTAACGCCAATCACGAAGTTATCGTGTTGATCTTTCAAGGTTAGCGTTAATTCCAAGTTTTTACCTGCATCTAATGATGCAATATTGCTGGCTAATTGCGCTTTAGCCACCTTCGCTTGGCCACTTGGTGCTGTGACCTCGATGGTTTCGATACGGCTTGGTTGGTTATTTACCGTGGCTTTAAATTGGTAATTACCGACAATGTCTAACGGAAGCTTGCTGGTATACACGCCATCTTGTGGATTCGCCCATGTAACCGCAGTGAGTTTTCCATTGTTGGTGAGCTGAATAGCATTTGTATCGACGTCAATAACACTATTATTAACATTATCCGTTAAGGTCAATGTCAATAGCATGTCTTTACCTGCTTCAATGGTACCTTCATTGGTTTCAAGTGTGGTTTTATAGACATGATTTGCCCCTTTGGCTGGGGCAACGTTTAGCTCCAGTTTATCGCTGAGTACTTTATCGGCTACCACTTGAATGGGTTGCTTGCGTAGTTTGTTCATTGTGAGTTCTTGAGTATACAACCCTCCACTGAGTTCTTTCCATGCAGAGGCTGAATGTAAATTAGTCAACAATTTCAATGAGCTTGCCGCGCCAGTCAGTGTATTATCGAACTTATCTTTTAGCCCAACCGTTAGCGTGATGTTATCACCTGAATTGACAGCATGAGTTTTAGCGCTGTGGGTTATCGAAATCGTCTCTAATGAGCCTCTTAACCCATCTTTATCATAAGAGGTGATAGGGATCTCTTTAGGTGAGTTAACATCCCAATGGACAGTTTCTGATTGTCCGTTGGCTTCCACCATTATCTGGTAGCGGCCTGTTTTAGATGCTGGTAGTTGAGCGATATATTTATTCAATACATTTTTTTCCATAAATATAATGCGTTGCTTTTGCCTATTGATTGTCACAGTGATATCGCTACTGCTGACATTTTTAACTGGGTTTTTATATTGATCAGTTAAACCAATGGATAGTGATGATGGCTGCCCTGCATCACTGTTGGCTATTGGTGAAATGGTGATTGTCTTCACGGCATCTTTACCCACGGGTGAATTGACCGTGACATCAGTTGTATCGGTAAACTGCCCAATACTCGCCATCAGATTATGTGTTTTAACATCACTGAGCATAATATTGGTGGTGTAGAGACCTAAGCCATGGCTATCTTCATCCCAGACAGCGGATACTTTATGGTTACCGTCAGTCAGTGTGATCGTATTATTATTGAGGCGAATGACTGGATTGTTATCCATATCAGTTACTTTCAAAGATAACGTGACTTTACTGCCCGCAGTAATGGTGCTTAAGTTTGCGGTTAACTGAACCTTATTGATATGGCTTTGGCTGGTTGATGGCAATGCGTTAATCAATACATTATGACTTTGTACTTGGTTAACCGTTGCTCTGAGCGAGTGGATCCCTGCGATAGAGACCACTGTTGACGCAGTATAGCTACCATTCCCTTTTGATACCCAGCTTAAACCTGTGAGGTTTTTCTTAATGTGCGCATCATTAATGGTGATATCTTTATCGGTGATCCCTTCGACACCATTATTCCATTGGTCTGTTAATGACAGTGTTAGCTCTGTTTGACTTCCCACAGTCAGTTGGTTTGTGCTGGCTTTGAGCTCAACGGCTTTTACCTGTGCAGGGTCTGTTAGTGCGCTGACATTGACTGCAAGTGCAGTGCTTGCTTTGTTATTTACTTGGCTTACAAAGGTGTTTTTCCCTTGTTTGTGTAATGGGATGGTGGTTGTGTAAATACCCGCACCTTTCTCTAACCACGTCAATTTAGTCGCAAGCACATGGTTATGCTCTAATTGAATGTCTGAGATTTGTACCTTTTCAACACCGTTGCCATGGCTATCCGCTAAGGTTAATTGCAATTCGACAGAATCACCAACTGTCCACGTTTTGTTCGCCGCGTTTAATTCCACCTTGTGCACGGCAGATTTACCCTGTGGGGCTTTAACATCGATAGTTTGTGATTGGCTAATGCGATTAACCGTGACTTTTAAGATGTCTGGACCTAACTGACTCAATAATACGTCAGCGGTATAAGTGCCATTCCCATTGTCTTTCCAAGTTACAGAGCCCGATTGTTGATGAGTAATAGCGATACTGTTGCTGTCGATACCCCTCAGTGGGTTATTAAAGCTATCTTTTAACATTACCGTTAATGCCAGATGGCTGCCTGCTTGTAGATTGCTTGACTGTGCGGTACTAAACTGCACGTTAGCAACCACGCCACGTTGGCCTTGAGTTCCACTCCCGTCACTATTTTCGGCAACGATAGTACTTGGGTTTGATACTATCCATGTTTTAGACGCTGAATTGATATTATTAGCAGTAATAACAATGTCATAGGAGCCACTTTGTTTAGCCGGTAGTGTGAGAATGTAGTGACCATTATTGAGTGGGGCGACTGCAATCTTCGATGACTGTGTATTATCGATTTTAACGGTGACCTCTGTGATACCCGTGACGGCGTGATTATTTAAATCCGTCAATGCAACCACTAATGCGCTGTCCATACCTGCAATTGCTGTCGGGAGACTTAAGATCTTAACGTTTTTGACTTTACTGATGCCGTCAGTTTTTATCACTTCGAAATCAATTACTTGGCTGTTGATTTTATTAACCGTGGCGGTTAGTGCATCTTTGCCAAGTATTTTTAAGTCTACGTTAGCGCTATAGGTGCCATCTTTGTTATCAACCCAAGTCACATGGCCTGTTTGCTTATGCGTTAACGTGATGTTTTTCACCTCAATGCCATTCAGTGCGTTATCAAACGCATCTTTTAAGGTCAGTGTCAGTTTTACTGACTCACCTGATTTGAAGCTTGATGCTGTTGTTGCCAGTTCAACGGAACTCACGACACCTGCATTGCCTTGAATACCAGAGCCATCCGTATTGGTGGCTTTGAGGGGCGTCGCAGTGTTAACAACCCACGTTTCTTTCGCTTCCTGCTTATTCACGGTCACTTTAACCGAGTAATTTCCTGCTTTTTGTGCAGGCAACGTGGTGGTGTAAGTGCCCTTATCCGTTTTAGATTCAACTAATGTTAAGTTGAGTGGCTTGCCATTGAGAGTGACTTTAATGTCATCCGCAATTTGTGTGACACCATGACTATTCGTATCAGCGACTTTTACGGTAATGGTTTGCGCTGAACCTGTTGATGAGGATGAAATAGGCTCAAGGGTCAGTTTGCTCGCCTGCTTAATGTCGGCAGTATTCTCCACGGTTATATTTACCGCTGAACTATTTATGGTATTGACGGTAGCGGTTAATGCATCGCTTCCCAGTACCTTTATAGGCAAGGTGGTGGTGTATTGGCCATTATTATGGTCAGTCCAAGTGGCATTACCCGTTTGTTTGTGCATCAGTGTAATATTGTTACTGTCGACGCCTTTTAATGGGTTATTAAAGCTATCTTTTAACGTCACAGTCAGCAATACGTTATCACCAGACACCAAACTTGCTGTTGCTGTTTTCAGTTCAACATCGCTAACAACGCCACGCTGGCCTGCTGTGCCACCACCATTTGCGGTTACCGTGTCGGGTTGTGCCACTGTCAGTGTTTTTACCACCGATGACTGTTTATTGGCACTAATCACCACGTCATAAGACCCGCTTTGTTGCCCCGGTAATTTTCCGCTGTAGCGGCCATCCGCTTGTTGAGTCACTGCAATCGTTAGCGGTTGTTGTTTTGCGATATTCACGGTGACCTCAGTGATCCCCATGACAGCATGGCTATTAGTATCGGTTAAAGATACGGTAAAGGCGGCTTCTTCACCCGCTTGTGGCTTGGTAATATCAACAATGTCAACCTGATGGATCTGGCTGTTTCCAATTGCTTTTTCAACGTTAAGGTCAACTGACGTACTTTTTATCAGGTTAACAGTGGCCACTAAGCGGTCTGTACCCAATGTGGTAAGTGGTAAGTCAGCGGTATAGGTGCCATCTTTGTTATCAACCCAAGTCACATGACCTGTTTGCTTATGCGTTAACGTGATGTTTTTCACGTCAATGCCGCTAAGGGTGTTATCAAACGCATCTTTTAAGGTCAGTGTCAGTTTTACTGACTCACCTGATTTGAAACTTGATGCTGTTGTTGCCAGTTCAACGGAACTCACGACACCTGCATTGCCTTGAATACCAGAGCCATCCGTATTGGTGGCTTTGAGGGGCGTCGCAGTGTTAACAACCCACGTTTCTTTCGCTTCCTGCTTATTCACGGTCACTTTAACCGAGTAATTTCCTGCTTTTTGTGCAGGCAGGGTGGCGGTGTAAGTGCCCTTATCCGTTTTAGATTCAACTAATGTTAAGTTGAGCGGCTTGCCATTGAGAGTGACTTTAATGTCATCCGCAATTTGTGTGACACCATGACTATTCGTATCAGCGACTTTTACGGTAATGGTTTGCGCTGAACCTGTTGATGAGGATGAAATAGGCTCAAGGGTCAATCGATGAACTTGGGTAACGTGATGTGGGCTGGCCACGTCAATGTTAATAGGCAAGCTCTCATTGCTATTCACCGTGGCTTTTAGCACATCACTGCCCAATGTGTTTAATGGCAATGTGGTGGTATAGCTGCCGTTATTTTGGTCAATCCATGTCACGGTAGCGGCTTGCTGGTTGTGTTGTAGCACAATGTTGGCACTGTCGACGCCTTTCAGTGGGTTATTAAAGCTATCTTTTAACGTCACAGTCAGCAATACGTTATCACCAGACACCAAACTTGCTGTTGCTGTTTTCAGTTCAACATCGCTAACAACGCCACGCTGGCCTGCTGTGCCACCACCATTTTCGGTTACCGTGTCGGGTTGTGCCACTGTCAGTGTTTTTGCCACCGATGACTGTTTATTGGCACTAATCACCACGTCATAAGACCCGCTTTGTTGCCCCGGTAATTTTCCACTGTAGCGGCCATCCGCTTGTTGAGTCACTACGATGTTTGGCAGTTTTTGCTTATCGAGGGTGACATCAAGGTTTTGGATACCATTAACAGGGTTACCTTGAGCATCGGTCAAGGCAACGGTAAAGGTACTTTGCGCACCTGCAGTTGCATTGGTGATATCACTGATATCGATTTTATGGATAGCGTTAATCCCTAACTGTGATTTGACATCAATAATAATGGTTGGACTTTGTCTCTGATTTACGGTGATAAATACGTGATCTAACCCCAATTGTGTTAAGACTAAATTAGCCGTATAGGTTCCATCTTTTTGTGCTGTCCAAGTGACTTTGCCTGTTTGTTTATGAGTGAGCGATTGCGTTAAATCGACACCTGTCAATGGATTACCAAAGGCATCTTCCAATATCGCCGTTAGCATTAATGTGTCGCCAGACTTTAAGTCTTTGATTGGTGAAACGGTAAGTGCTACACGACTCGTCACACCGCGAGAACCGGATTTACCGCCATGATTAATCGTAATAGGCACTGGCGCACTTACGGTTAAAGTTGATTCTGTGGATTTAACACCACCAACGGTAACAATGACTTTATGGTCTCCTGATTTTTGGCCAGAAAGTGTACCGCGATAAGTTCCTTTATTGACTGTTTCCGTTATCTTAAGTAACTCTTCTGCGCCATTGATGGAGACGACCGCGTTATTATTTATTCCTGTAATGGGTTGGTTATTGGCATCAGTAAGCACCAAGGTAATGGCACTGGTTTCACCCGCTGCGGGTTTTTCGATATTTTTGATGTCAACTTTGTGAATGTGAGTCGTACTCGTGGCATTCCCAACATTAATATTAAGTGGAAGCGTGGTTATTTGGTTCACTTTCACAGTTAAAGTGTCTTGACCAATTTTTGTGAGTGGCAAAATAGTGGTGTAGTCGCCGTTACGGAGATCTACCCAAATAGTGGAACTCACTCTTGGTTGTTGATGTTTTAACTGAAGGCTAGTACCACTGATCCCTTCAAGGGTGTTACCAAAAGCATCTTTAAGTGTCACGGTTAATTGTAATGATTGGCCTGACTTTAGGTCATTAATTGGTGATGAGGCTAAAGTAACCGTTTTGACTACACCACGTTGGTTTTCTGCGCCGCTCCCATCTTTTTCTTTCACCGTGATGGTTGCTGCGGTTTTAACTGTCCAAGGTTTCGAGACCGTTTTATTGTTAGCTGTCACTTTAACAGTGTAGTTACCTGCATTCTGTGCCGGTAACGTTCCCGTGTAAGTCCCTTCTTGAGTGCGTGACTCGGCTAAAATAATAGATGCCGATTGGCCGTCGATATTCACCGCTATCACGTTATTAATCGCGGTAACGGGGTGCTGATACTTATCGGTGACCTTCACCGTGATAGTTTGGCTCTCACCTGCTTCACTTGGGGTAATGGGTTCCAGTTCGACATTAGCCACTTTATTGATATCAGTCGTATTGCCTACTGTAATGGTGAGCAATGGTGACTTATGGCCATTAATTGACGTCACTAACTCATTAGTGCCTATTTGTGTTAACAGCAAAGGCGTCGTGTAAGTGCCATCACCGTTATCTAACCATTTCAGTGAGCTCGCTTTATAGCCATCCAGAATGATATTACTAGGGTCGATAGCCGTTAACGGATTATTAAAGGCATCAATGATGGTTACTGTGATATCTAGCGTGTTACCTGATTGCAGATGTGTGGCATCACTTGTCTTCATACTAATGTTATTGATAACGCCTCGTTCACCATGCTTACCCGTTCCGCTTGAGCTATTTGAGCCAATTGGCGCTGGCTTTTTCACTTCTAGAGTGTCTTGAGTGGAGCTTTGCCCATTCACTGTGGCAGTAATTTGATGATCGCCTGCTTGCAGTGCTGGCAGTTCAGCGGTGTAGCTACCATCGGTGTTTGGGGTCACTGGCAGGGTGTGTTTATCGTTGCCAATGGTGACCTCAATCTCTTTGATATCTTTGACCTGATGGCCGTTTTTATCGGTTAACTCGACCTTAATAGTCGGCTTGTCGCCCGCATTTGGGGTTTTAGTGTTTGGCGTAACAACGATATTTTGCACATTGTTATCACCCGTTGCGTTGCTCACGGTAATGTCGGTTTTTTGGCTGGAAATACCGTTAATGGATGCGGTTACATCGATATTGCCGAGGTCTTTGAGTGGCACTTGAGCGGTGTAGCTGCCATCATTGTTATCGACCCAATTTAACGTGTCACCTTTCAGGTTGCCTAAGTGAAGGTTATTTTTATCTAACCCTTTGATGCCATTACCAAAGGCGTCGGTCACCGTGACGGTGACGTCAAGGGTATCGCCAGATTTTAAGTTGCTGATGGAGCCTGTTTTGATCTCGAGTGTCTTGACGACGCCTTTCTGATCTTTCTGCCCTTGGTTGTTTGGTGAGACAGGTGCTGGTTGCTGCACATTCAGGGTCTCTTTGTTGGAGTCTTTACCATTCACGGAGACATTAATCAGTTTGTCGCCGCTTTGCTGCGCAGGCAGTTCAGCGGTGTAGCTACCATCGGTGTTTGGGGTCACTGGCAAGGTGTGTTTATCGTTGCCAATAGTGACCTCAATCTCTTTGATGTCTTTGACCTGATGGCCGTTTTTATCGGTTAACTCGACCTTAATAGTCGGCTTGTCACCCGCGTTCAGGTTTGTGGTATTGGGGGTGACAACGATATTTTGCACGCTGTTATCGCCCGTGGCTTTGCCCACGGTGATGTCGGTTTTTTGGCTGGAAAGACCGTTAATGGATGCGGTTAAATCGATATTGCCGAGGTCTTTGAGTGGCACTTGAGCGGTGTAGCTGCCATCATTGTTATCGACCCAATTTAACGTGTCACCTTTCAGGTTGCCTAAGTGAAGGTTATTTTTATCTAACCCTTTGATGCCATTACCAAAGGCGTCGGTCACTGTGACGGTGACGTCAAGGGTATCGCCAGATTTTAAGTTGCTGATGGAGCCTGTTTTGATGTCGAGTTTATCCACCACACCTTGTTGGCCTGTCTGCCCTTGGCTGTTGGGCGTGACTGGCGCAGGTGGTTGTACATTCAGGGTCTCTTTGTTGGAGTCTTTACCATTCACGGAGACATTAATCAGTTTGTCGCCGCTTTGCTGCGCAGGCAGTTCAGCGGTGTAGCTACCATCGGTGTTTGGGGTCACTGGCAAGGTGTGTTTATCGTTGCCAATGGTGACCTCAATCTCTTTGATGTCTTTGACCTGATGGCCGTTTTTATCGGTTAACTCGACCTTAATAGTCGGCTTGTCCCCCGCATTTGGGGTTTTTGTGTTTGGCGTAACAACGATATTTTGCACACTGTTGTTGCCAGTGGCTTTGCCCACGGTGATGTCGGTTTTTTGGCTGGAAAGACCGTTAATGGATGCGGTTAAATCGATATTGCCGAGGTCTTTTAAGGGCACTTGAGCGGTGTAGCTGCCATCATTGTTATCGACCCAATTTAACGTGTCACCTTTCAGGTTGCCTAAGTGAAGGTTATTTTTATCTAACCCTTTGATGCCATTACCAAAGGCGTCGGTCACTGTGACGGTGACGTCAAGGGTATCGCCAGATTTTAAGTTGCTGATGGAGCCTGTTTTGATCTCGAGTGTCTTGACGACGCCTTTCTGATCTTTCTGCCCTTGATTGTTTGGTGAGACAGGTGCTGGTTGCTGCACATTCAGGGTTTCTTTATTGGAGTCCTTGCCATTCACGGAGACACTAATTTGTTTATCGCCACTTTGCTGCGCGGGCAGTTCAGCTGTGTAGCTACCATCGGTGTTTGGGGTCACTGGCAAGGTGTGTTTATCGTTGCCAATGGTGACCTCAATCTCTTTGATATCTTTGACCTGATGGCCGTTTTTATCGGTTAACTCGACCTTAATAGTTGGCTTGTCGCCCGCATTTGGGGTTTTAGTGTTTGGCGTAACAACGATATTTTGCACATTGTTATCACCCGTTGCGTTGCTCACGGTAATGTCGGTTTTTTGGCTGGAAATACCGTTAATGGATGCGGTTAAATCGATATTGCCGAGGTCTTTGAGTGGCACTTGAGCGGTGTAGCTGCCATCATTGTTATCGACCCAATTTAACGTGTCACCTTTCAGGTTGCCTAAGTGAAGGTTATTTTTATCTAACCCTTTGATGCCATTACCAAAGGCGTCGGTCACTGTGACGGTGACGTCAAGGGTATCGCCAGATTTTAAGTTGCTGATGGAGCCTGTTTTGATGTCGAGTTTATCCACCACACCTTGTTGGCCTGTCTGCCCTTGGCTGTTGGGCGAAACTGGTGCAGGTGGCTGTACATTCAGGGTTTCTTTGTTGGAGTCTTTGCCATTCACAGAGACATTAATCAGTTTGTCGCCGCTTTGCTGCGCAGGCAGTTCAGCGGTGTAGCTACCATCGGTGTTTGGGGTCACAGGCAGGGTGTGTTTATCGTTGCCAATGGTGACCTCAATCTCTTTGATATCTTTGACCTGATGGCCGTTTTTATCGGTTAACTCGACCTTAATAGTCGGCTTGTCCCCCGCATTTGGGGTTTTTGTGTTTGGCGTAACAACGATATTTTGCACACTGTTGTTGCCAGTGGCTTTGCCCACGGTGATGTCGGTTTTTTGGCTGGAAAGACCGTTAATGGATGCGGTTAAATCGATATTGCCGAGGTCTTTTAAGGGCACTTGAGCGGTGTAGCTGCCATCATTGTTATCGACCCAATTTAACGTGTCACCTTTCAGGTTGCCTAAGTGAAGGTTATTTTTATCTAACCCTTTGATGCCATTACCAAAGGCGTCGGTCACTGTGACGGTGACGTCAAGGGTTTCGCCAGATTTTAAGTTGCTGATGGAGCCTGTTTTGATCTCGAGTGTCTTGACGACGCCTTTCTGATCTTTCTGCCCTTGGTTGTTTGGTGAGACAGGTGCTGGTTGCTGCACATTCAGGGTTTCTTTATTGGAGTCCTTGCCATTCACGGAGACACTAATTTGTTTATCGCCACTTTGCTGCGCGGGCAGTTCGGCGGTGTAGCTACCATCGGTGTTTGGGGTCACTGGCAAGGTGTGTTTGTCGTTGCCAATGGTGACCTCAATCTCTTTGATATCTTTGACCTGATGGCCGTTTTTATCGGTTAACTCGACCTTAATAGTCGGCTTGTCACCCGCGTTCAGGTTTGTGGTATTGGGGGTGACAACGATATTTTGCACGCTGTTATCGCCCGTGGCTTTGCCCACGGTGATGTCGGTTTTTTGGCTGGAAAGACCGTTAATGGATGCGGTTACATCGATATTGCCGAGGTCTTTTAAGGGCACTTGAGCGGTGTAGCTGCCATCATTGTTATCGACCCAATTTAACGTGTCACCTTTCAGGTTGCCTAAGTGAAGGTTATTTTTATCTAACCCTTTGATGCCATTACCAAAGGCGTCGGTCACTGTGACGGTGACGTCAAGGGTATCGCCAGATTTTAAGTTGCTGATGGAGCCTGTTTTGATCTCGAGTGTCTTGACGACGCCTTTCTGATCTTTCTGCCCTTGGTTGTTTGGTGAGACAGGTGCTGGCTGCTGCACATTCAGGGTTTCTTTATTGGAGTCCTTGCCATTCACGGAGACACTAATTTGTTTATCGCCACTTTGCTGCGCAGGCAGTTCGGCGGTGTAGCTACCATCGGTGTTTGGGGTCACAGGCAGGGTGTGTTTGTCGTTGCCAATGGTGACCTCAATCTCTTTGATGTCTTTGACTTGATTACCGTTTTTATCGGTTAACTCGACCTTAATAGTGGGCTTGTCGCCTGCGTTCAGGTTTGTGGTATTGGGGGTGACAACGATATTTTGCACACTGTTGTTGCCAGTGGCTTTGCCCACGGTGATTTCAGTTGTTGGGCTGAATATACCGTTAATTGAGGCGGTAATATCAATAGTACCCAGTGTCGTCAGTGGAAAATAAGTCGAATAATCCCCATGACCATCAGCATACCAGCCTAAAGTGTCTCCACTGCGATTACCTAAAGATATTTTATTAAAATCAATACCATCAAGTTCATTATCAAAAGCATCAGTGAGGGTTACGGTGATTAGCGGCTCATCTCCGGATTTAAAGTTATTGGTTGGTTTAATGTTAATTTCAACTTTATCAATAACACCGAGTTGCCCTTTAAGGCCACTACCATCAGGGTTAAGTGGTTTAGTATTCGAAGGCGCTAAAACAGTAAATAGGCTTTCAGATGAGAGAATACCATCGATATCCGCTTGGACTTTATATTCGCCTTGTTTTTGCCCCGGCAAAGAACCTTCATATTCACCTGAATTAGCGTTAATCTCCCAAATTGTTATTGGTGTTTTTATTTGGTTAATATGGGCGTTAATTGTACCATCTGCGCCTGAAACAGGGTTACCTTGCTTATCGGTTAACTTCAGCGTGATCGTCCCTTCTTCGCCAGCAAGTGCTTTAGATATATTTGTAATGGAAATGCCAGTGAGCTTATCATTAATAAAGTAAACGGAAGTGGTTTCACTTTTTCCATTAATGGTCGCTGTAATTTCACTCAATCCAGTTTTTAAACTCGTGAGAACGAGATCAATCTCACCTTGTTCATTTGTCAATTCTGGTGCCACAAGCTTTGCATTTGTTGCGGTGAGTTTAACGTGTTGTCCTGAAATCAAATTTCCATTGGTGTCAGTTACGTAAATTTTAGCAAGATTTTTCGAGATACCATCAGCAACTGCCCCTGTTTTTTGAACGGTTAAGCTGCGTACATAAGCTTGTTTTATATCTGACTTGAAAACGACTTGAGCTTTTACAGGCGGATGATTGTTTGTGTAAGCACTCACTTCGTATGTCCCTGCAACCTGTGACGTAAACTGGACTTGTGCTTCGCCTTTTGAGTTGGTGGTTGCCGTGTATTCCCTGGGTTTATCAACTTTCATCGCGTGCATTTTTTTGCGTAATTCTCGTTGAAATTCAGATTGGATTACTGTGCCTGTATTTATTTTTTTGGTCGCAAGTGTTAGCGCGTTTGGCAAGATAAAGACCACTTTTGCGTTAGGAACGACATTTCCATGAGAGTCTCTAACAACCACATTGATGCTGTTAACATCATGACCATTGGCAAGGCCTTTTCCTTGGGATTTAATATCATTAGGGCTAATGCTAATGATCCCAACATTGGTAATTTCAATTAATGTTTCCGCAACGGGGGATGCATTACCTTTGGTATCAAAGGCGGTTCCTTGTAAGCGGTAACGGTTAATTTTTTGAGTCGTTTCCGCCGTATTTGCGGTTTTATAAGTTGGCAAAATGACGGTCGCGGTTTGATCGGTAGAACTGATTGAACCACCCGCGAGCAGTAATTCGGGTGCTTGCCAGACAATTTGCTTAAGCGGATATTTACTACTGAAAGATTTTACTAGCGGAATAGCTTGCCCAGTTTCCCCCTGAATTTTGGCGGGTAATGACAGATGCAATAAGGTTTTCTTTTGGTAATCAAGAATAATATTGTTATTACGCTCGATAAAATCATAGCGATTCCCAGAGAGGCGACGCGCTTCTGCCACTTTGGTTGGATCTAAATGATGAGCTAAGCTTTTACCAAGCGTCCATGTAAATTGAATTTTAGCTTGAGTTTCTTTTTTGCCCTGACTGCCGATTTTATGGTTAGCATTAAGAGTTAATAATGGGAATGGTGTCCACTGGGCGCCGATAGTTGCCGCTTTCGGATTTTTTTGACGTTTTGTTTTTTCAAAGAGCGCAACGCTATCACCATAATATTGTTCATATTTAAGGCTTCCACCTAAGTGTGGATAAGCGGGTAACCAACCCTCTGCTTGGATATCCCAACCATTGGCAGGCTTGGCATTGAAATCATGGTTTAATTCAGAAGTACTTTTCCATGAGCTCAAAGCGAAGTAGGTATTGGCGTTAACTTTAAGATAATCTTGCCAATATTCCACACCAACGCCCGCTCGCGTA
The DNA here is from genome assembly GCF_019343475.1 of Providencia sp. R33. Classification (NCBI taxonomy): domain Bacteria; kingdom Pseudomonadati; phylum Pseudomonadota; class Gammaproteobacteria; order Enterobacterales; family Morganellaceae; genus Providencia; species Providencia sp. R33. The sequence continues at coordinate 4,274,422 of NZ_CP072453.1, forward strand.
TGGTAGTGAGAAAGGTCGTGATCGATAAACGCATTAATACCAAGCGTATTTTTTTCATAAAAACGGCGTAAGCCAATGCCATTATTTGTTTGCAGTCGGCCATCATTGCGATGAACACTATGCTGTGTAAATAACAGAGTGTCGGGTTGATCATACCAAGGGATCAGCCAATCTAATTGGGAATTTTTAACCGATAATTTCTTATCAAGATTAATGCTTAGCTTGGCATTACCTGATTTGGATAACCAACTTTCAATCTCTTTTGTGGCTTCATTGGTCGCTTTATTTCGCGCATAATTTTGCGCCATATCGGACAAATCTTTGGATTTTTTCTTCTGTGAAAGAAAAGTTCCCAGTGTTTTACTGTACTCAGCGACTAAACGTTCCGTATTGTCTTCAGCAATAATATTGTCGCTGCCTAATGTTGGCAGATCATTGTTATCTAACATTTTTGCATAGCTGGGGATAACGGGCATAATGGCGGATGACCAGATAGCCGTAAATATGACAAAGCCGTTAGCGATTTTTTGTTTAACGGTTAAAGAAGCGGGGCTCATTCAATGTATTCCTAATAGCGAAAATTAACGCGGCTATTTTGGAATGCACCTTAGGGTCAGAGCTTGTGAATTAATTTGACTTAAAAAGAAGCGAATTTTGCAAGTTGGAAAAGATAAGAATGTTAGGTCTTGTCGCGACGAAAATTACAAGAAGAAAAAGGCAATGCAAAAAACAACGTTAATCTAATTGGAAAACTTTGGAATCTTTTCTTCGCAATATAAAACAAAGAGATAGATAGAGGAATTATGGAACTGACTTTTTTAGGCACCAGTGCTGGCGTACCAACTAAGGAACGGAATGTCACCAGTATGATATTAAATCTGGTCGGCATTCGAAAAAGTTATTGGCTGTTTGATTGTGGTGAGGGGACACAGCACCGCATCCTCAATAGCCCATTTAAAGCACCCAAAATTGAGAAGATATTTATTACTCATTTGCACGGCGACCACATTTTTGGGTTGCCAGGGCTATTGTGCAGCCGCTCGATGGGAGGCTCGACAGACCCTCTAACACTTTATGGGCCTAAAGGGCTCAAGCTGTACATTGAAACGGTGCTGTCCGTCAGTGTGTCTTATATGACTTATCCACTTGAAATTATTGAAATTGAAGCGGGTCAATTATTTGATGATGGTGAGTTGACTGTAACGGCTTACCCCCTTGATCACCGCGTCGAATGTTATGGTTACCGTATTGAAGAGCACGCCAAAAGCGGGCCGTTAGAGGCGAACAAATTAGCGAGTGATAACATTCCCCGTGGCCCATGGATGCAAGCGCTCAAAGCGGGAGAAACCATTACCCTTGAAGATGGCCGTATGGTTAATGGCGCAGATTACCTTGGTGAGCCCATTCCCGGTAAAGTTATTGCTATTTTTGGTGATACACAACCAACACCGCTGGCGTTTGAGCTGGCTAGAAATGCGGATGTGATGGTGCATGAAACCACGTTAGAAGCGGCTTTTGCAGAAAAAGCCAACGAACGAGGCCATTCAACGACGGTACAAGCGGCCCAATTAGCCCGTGAAGCTGGGGTAAAACGTTTTATTGCCACCCATTTAAGTGGGCGTTATATGAGCGAAGATATTCCAAAGCTACTTGCAGAATGCCAAGCTGAATTTGCTGCAACCCAAATCGCGGAAGATTATTTGACGGTGAAGATTTGATTTTGCGGGCAATGGTGAGCCCGCCACCTCTTTTTGACTCAGTAAATTACTTTCACAAACCCATTGCGGCAGTATGTTTCATACTCATCAGAAAGCTGCCTGTTTGTGACTATCACATCAAATTGTGATAATTCCCCCATATTGGCTGTCGCTACTTCATCAAACAAGTTATAAGGCGCCAATAAAATTTTACGAATGGATTTTTCCATCGCTTTTTTCTTCATCGGTAAATCATCGATATTATAACAAGTTACGCCATAAGTACCGTGGACACCTGCGGCGGAAATAAAGGCTTTTTTGGGGTTAATTGAGTCAAGCAAGGAAGGTAAAGAAGGGTTGTAAAATGAGTCACTTTTGGGGCGATATTCACCGCCGCATAACAAAGCCGTGGCATTTTTTTTCTGGCTAAGGGCAAGAAAAACGTTATGGGAATAACAAATCCCCGTAAAACTGATTTCTTCAGGGATCAGAGAAATCAAGGTTGCCATTTCAATGCCATTATCGAAGAAAATAACGTCATCCTCTGTCACCATACTGGCTGCGAGGTTAGGAATATAAAGTTCTTCGGTTTGATCTGGCGTGAAAACATCGGCTTGTTGCTCTTGGGCAACTAAGTTAGCAGGTTGGGTAACAGAAACAATGTAGCCACCAAGCAGTGACATCGGGATAGGGCCTTCTGCATCTGCACTGAGGTCTCGGCGAATGGTCATTTCAGAGACTTCGAGTATCCTAGCGGCTTCTTTTAAATGAATGCGTCCTGAACGTTTCAAACATTCACTTAAACGGCGAAGGCGTTCTTTTTGTTTAGTTTCTATCACCCTACAATCCTTTTATGAGATACAAAATTGGCGCGGTTAGACCGCGCCCCATCACTTAGTAGTCACTCGGCTTTGTTGTTGTTCCTGTGACAATCGAAACACTGGCACTTGCGCCAACACGGTTTGCGCCCGCTTCAATCATTTTAATTGCTGTTTCACGGTCACGTACGCCACCAGAGGCTTTTACACCGACTTCGCTACCAACCACTTTGCGCATTAATGCAACATGGTGTTCGGTCGCACCCATTGTACTGAAACCTGTTGAAGTTTTCACAAAACCGACGTTAATTGTGCGGCAAATTTCACAAACTTGTGTAATTTCTTCATCCGTTAACAGGCAATTTTCTAAAATTACTTTTAATGTGGCATTACCGCAGGCGGTAAATACGGCTTCAATGTCTTTACGGACAAAGTCTAAATCGCCGCTTTTTAACATGCCAACGTTAATCACCATATCCACTTCATCTGCACCGCGACGCACCGCTTCAGCCGCTTCAAACGCTTTTGCTTCGGTTAAGCAAGCCCCTAATGGGAAGCCTACCACACAGCAAACTTTGACGTCGCTGTTTTTTAAAAGCTCACTAGCTAAAGGAACATACCCTGTATTTACACATACGGAAGCAAAGTGGTATTCAGCCGCTTCTGCACATAATTTTGTGATATCACTGACAGTCGCGTTAGCAGCAAGTAAAGTGTGATCAATATATTTTGCTAAGTCTTGCATTTTCAACTTTCCTATATAAATGTGGGATAGACAACAAAGAATGAGGAAATGTGGTAGATGTAACACTTGATCATTCGTTATTCGAGATCCTAATCACAAATGATATTTTTGCAACATGATAATGTTACTATCATATCATTATGTGATTTATTTAACACGAGGGGCATCATGGATATAGCAGTTATTGGTTCAAACATGGTTGATTTGATCACTTACATCGATCAAATGCCAAAAGAAGGCGAAACGTTAGAAGCGCCCGCGTTCAAAATTGGTTGTGGCGGTAAAGGTGCGAATCAGGCGGTTGCCGCTGCTAAATTAAATTCGAAAGTGATTATGTTAACCAAAGTTGGGGATGACATTTTCGCGGATAACACCATCCGTAACCTTGAATCTTACGGTATTAACACCCGTTATGTTGAAAAAGTTCCTTGCACATCCAGTGGTGTTGCACCGATTTTTGTCAATCAAAACTCATCTAACAGTATTTTGATAGTCAAAGGGGCCAACAAGTTCTTATCACCGGAAGATATCGACCGTGCAGCGGAAGATCTGAAAAAATGTAAGTTGATCGTCCTGCAATTAGAAGTGCAGTTAGAAACGGTTTATCACGCAATCTCATTTGGTAATAAAAATGGGATCCCTGTGCTGCTTAACCCAGCCCCTGCGCAGCGTTCGCTCGATCTGGATTTTGCTTGCCGCTGTGATTTCTTTGTCCCAAATGAAACGGAATTAGAAATTTTAACCAATATGCCAGTAGACACGATGGATAACGTCCGCCGTGCAGCACAATCTCTGCTGGATAAAGGGTTGAAAAACCTCATTGTGACCTTAGGGGAAAAAGGCGCACTGTGGATGACCCGCGATAGCGAGTTACATATACCGGCAATCAAAGTGAATGCCATCGATACGAGTGGTGCGGGGGATGCCTTTATCGGTTGCTTCTCTCATTACTATGTACACACGGGGAATATTGAAGAAGCACTGAAAAAAGCAGTGATGTTTTCTGCATTTAGTGTGACAGGGAAAGGGACTCAATCTTCTTATCCAAGTGTTGAGCAATTCAATGAATTTGTGCAAATCAACACTTCAAACGCATAGCTAAATAATAAAACTCAACGTAGCTGAATACCCTTTGACGTATTAATCCGCCATTAGAGCTGAATAGGAACTCATAGGGTATAAATTATAAAAATATAAGGGTTACTATGAACATTAAGAACATCACTCAGTTACCTGATGGGTACCTGAGCCGGACTCCTCTATTCCAATTTATCCTACTATCGTGCTTATTCCCTTTGTGGGGATGTGCCGCAGCACTAAATGATATTTTAATTACCCAGTTCAAAAGTGTCTTTGAACTCAGTAACTTCGCGTCAGCTTTAGTACAAAGTGCGTTCTATGGCGGGTACTTTTTAATCGCTATTCCAGCCTCTTTAGTGATCAAAAAAACCAGCTATAAATATGCGATTATGGTGGGGTTAATTCTCTATATCGCAGGTTGCAGTATGTTTTTCCCTGCGTCTCATATGGCGACTTATACCATGTTCTTGGCGGCAATCTTCGCCATTGCGATTGGTTTAAGCTTCCTTGAAACTGCAGCGAACACCTATAGCTCGATGATTGGCCCTAAACAATACGCTACATTACGCTTAAATATCAGCCAAACGTTCTACCCAATCGGTGCTGCGGGTGGGATCTTACTGGGCAAATATTTAGTGTTCTCTGAAGGGGATAGCTTACAAAGTCAGATGGCAAGCATGAATGCAGAGCAAATTCATGAATTTCGCTTAGCAATGTTGGAAAACACCCTCGAACCTTACCGCTATATGATTATGGTATTAGTGGTCGTGATGATCCTCTTCCTCATTACCAAATTCCCTAAATGTAAAGTAGCAGAAACCCAAGATCATAAACGCCCAACTGCATTAGAAACCTTAAGATATTTAGCAAAAAATAGCCGCTTTAGAAAAGGGATCATCGCCCAGTTCTTATATGTAGGTATGCAAGTTGCGGTTTGGTCATTCACTATTCGTTTAGCGCTGGAAATGGGTGATATTAACGAACGTGATGCCTCGAATTTCATGGTGTACAGCTTTGCGTGTTTCTTTATCGGTAAGTTTATCGCCAATATATTAATGACTCGCTTTAATGCCGAAAAAGTCCTGATTATTTACTCGGTGATTGGTGCGCTGTTCTTAATTTATGTTGCCTTTATTCCAAGCTTCACAGCGGTCTATGCTGCGGTGATGGTCAGTATTCTGTTTGGGCCTTGCTGGGCAACAATTTATGCAGGTACATTGGATACAGTAGACAACGAACATACCGAAATGGCAGGTGCGGTGATTGTGATGGCAATTGTCGGTGCTGCTGTCGTACCCGCTATTCAAGGTTACGTGGCTGACGTACTGCACTCTCTGCAACTTTCTTTCTTAGTCTCTATGCTGTGCTTTGTGTATGTCGGTATTTACTTTGTGGGTGAACGCCGCTTTAAAGCGAAACAAGAGGCTAAATAACATCTAGCTTGGGTAGTGAAAACTGCCCAATTTCCTCAACTCACCGTGAGTATGAAAATGAATACACGAATTCCTCTTCACAAAAGCGTATTTACGGAAAACCCGACGCTTATTCTAAAAAATGATCAATTCACAGCCACTGCATTTCGTTACCACACGGGTGTGGAAGGTTTGCGTATTGAAAACCAACAAGGTTATTTAACAATCTTGCCTTTTCTCGGGCAAATGATTTGGGATGCTGAATTTTGTGGACAAAATCTGAAAATGGAAAATATGTTTTCAGCGCCTAAATCAGTTCCTACGGTTATTGAAACTTATGGTTGCTTCGCGTTTCACTCAGGTTTAATCAGCAATGGTTGCCCTTCACCAGAAGATAACCACCCATTGCATGGCGAAATGCCTTGCGCCCCAATGGAGAGCGCTTGGCTAGAACTGACTGAAAATCGTTTAAAAATTTGTGGTGAATATGAGTATGTCATGGGGTTTGGCCATCATTACCGCGCTGCGCCGTCTGTGTCATTAAAGGCGAATAGTTCGCTGTTTGATATTCATATGTCTGTGACTAATTTGGCGTCAGTGCCAATGCCACTTCAATATATGTGCCATATGAATTATGCCTACGTGGATAATGCAACATTGACACAAAACATTCCTGAACAGGCGATTAAACTGCGTGAATCGATACCAGGGCATGTCCATCCAACGGAAAAATGGCTCGAGTTTAACGAAGCATTGAAGTCTGGCACGGTGAAATTAAATCAGCTTAACCAACCACAAATGTGTGACCCAGAAATTGTGTTCTTTATGGATAACCTAAGCCAATACACAGAAAACCCAGAATTTAGAATGACATCACCAGCAGGGGACACCTTTGTCACACAATTTAAGTCCAGCGAACTGAACTCTGCAACACGGTGGATTTTATATAATGGTGACCAAAAAGTAGGCGCATTTGTACTTCCTGCCACTTGCCGACCAGAAGGTTTCTTGGCGGCGAAGAATAACCAAACCTTAATTTGGCTCGACGCAGGGCAAACCCGTGAATTTACGGTGACTACAGGTGTTGAACAGTAGTTTTTCACGACAAAAGGCAGCGAGATGCTGCCTTTTACTCATATTGCTGGCATTCTTCCTCTAAATCGGCAAGTAACTGCGAGGCATCATTTGTGGGTGTTTTTTTCCCATCAGGTTGCATCATTAGAGCGACCTTAATATTCGCTTCATGCATATCAGGTAAAATTTCTGTCATTAAGTGTTCAAGGGTAAATGGCATTGGCGTAAAATTTGCCCATTCGCCTGTTAAGCACAACTCCACATACGCTTTTGCAGGCCATAGGGGAAGAGAGAGGCACTTGTCATCATCCCATGTCGTGACGAGGTTCTGCCCATCGCCGATGCTCCAAACTTGCTGCCAATCGGCGATTTTGCCGACAAAATAGCGGTACTTTTCGGGCGAACTTAACGCCGAAACATTTTGAATTTCTTTCTCATTAGGGGAAAATATTGGGCTATTCATTATTGGATGATCTAAAAAGTAATTGATAATTATTGGGATAATAATATTTATAATTGTTATCTTAATAACACGATAACGTCAAACAACACACAGTAAAACGATTAAAAAATATCTATCAGATGAATTTTAGGGCGGTTAGAAATGATAGAAGTATTACTTGAAAAATATGCCATTGGCATGACCATTATTGCAGTGTGTCTTATGCTGTATGTTGGTTTCGAGATATTCCATAAGCGACGTAAACATAAGCACAAGCATAAAAGCATTATTATTCATATTATTCAAACGGTTGTGTTATGTGGTGTCGTGGTGGTTGCAGCGCAATATGTGGACATGGCTGCAGCAGATTTTGATTTGAATTTTATCTCTACACCATTGGTTAATTTCATCACTATCACATTGATTGCCTTGATTTTAATGCGAAAACTTTTCCAACTGGCTAATCGATTAGAAAAAAAACAAATTAAAAAAGGCAGTGACCCCACTTCTGCCCGTATTGTTGCCCGGGTGTTCAAAACCACCGTATTTGTCATTATGGTACTGTTATTTGGTGAACATTTTGGCCTGAGCCTGTCAGGGTTGATGGCGTTTGGGGGCATTGGCGGTATTGCGATTGGTATGGCGGGTAAAGATATCTTGAGTAATTTTTTCTCAGGGTTGATGCTGTATTTTGACCGGCCATTTAACATTGGGGACTGGGTCAGTTCCCCTGATAGAAATATTGAAGGTACCGTTGTCGAAATTGGCTGGCGGATCACCAAGATTGTCACATTTGACCACCGCCCGCTGTATATCCCTAACTCAGTTTTTTCGTCTATTAGTGTGGAAAATCCGGGGCGTATGACTAACCGTCGGATCAAAACAGAATTAGGTTTACGTTACGAAGATTCCGATAAAATTGGGGCGATCGTCGACGATATTCGCACGATGTTGCAGCAAGATGAAAATATTGATACCAGCCAAACTCTGCTGGTGTATTTTGATGCGTTTGCGGATTCGTCGTTAAATATTATGGTCTACTGCTTTACGAAAACCACAGTTTGGGCTGAGTGGTTAGCCGCACAACAGGAAGTTTATTTAAAGATCATTGAGATTGTTAAGCACCACGGTGCGGATTTCGCCTTCCCATCACAAACATTGTATGTGGAAAAAAACCACTAACGTCCCATACAGGATAAATTGACCGACTGATTTCATAGATTACGGTTATTAGTTGGTCATTTTATCTAAAAATTTAAAATTATTTGATTTTATATTTCGAAGGGGGTGCTGGGGGGCACGAATATTTTTATGCTATTAACCAGTGGGTTATAAAAAATATTCGACTCCACATATTTCCCGTATTTTTACCGCTGCGCAAATCATTCCAATTCCCTGATCTATCAAGTATATTGACCGCCTCTTTTCCTCAGCTAACTAAGAGCCAGACTACTATGAACAAAATCAATGTGGCATGTAGCCAGGGGGTCGCAATCTATTTCACTAACCAATTTCAGTGGGTAGATATTCGCGATGCACAGTTAAACAATATTGCTGCGGTGGTGCTATCTGAACAAGATGCCAACCAAGGGCTGTGGGAAAGGATAGCACAGAGTAAACTGAGTATTCCGCTGTTTATCATCAGTGATAAACAGCTACCAACAGATGAAAACTTACCGTCTTATATCACTGCATTACTGCCACCAGCGCCCTCCGAGCGGGAAGAGAACAGCCGCCAATTGCTTGATGCTGCGAACCAGTATCTTGCGCAGTTATTACCGCCATTTTTTGCACGAATGATGGATTATGCTGCGGGCCATAACGTCACTTTTGCTTGCCCAGGCCATCAGGGTGGGCAATTTTTCCGCCGTCACCCAACGGGTGAGCAATTTTACCAATTTTATGGTGAGAATTTATTCCGCACAGATTTATGCAATGCGGATGTGGCGATGGGGGATTTGCTGATCCACGAAGGCGCAGCAAAAGAAGCCCAAAAGTTTGCGGCAAAAGTATTTAATGCGGACAAAACCTATTTTGTGCTTAACGGCACATCGTCTTCCAATAAAGTGGTGCTCAATGCGTTATTAACACCGGGTGACTTGGTGTTATTTGACCGCAATAACCATAAATCTAACCACCACGGTGCACTGATCCAAGCGGGCGCAACCCCCGTTTATTTAGAAACGGCACGTAACCCCTTTGGTTTTATTGGTGGCATTGATGCGCATTGTTTCGAAGAACACTATTTACGTGAGTTAATTCAAGATGTGATGCCAGAAAAAGCGCAGCAAACACGGCCTTTTCGCTTGGCAGTGATCCAACTTGGGACTTACGACGGTACGGTGTACAACGCAAGGCAAGTGGTCGATAAAATCGGTCACTTATGTGATTATATTTTGTTCGATTCGGCGTGGGTGGGCTACGAACAATTCATCCCAATGATGCGCCAGTGTTCACCATTGTTGCTTGAATTAAATGAAAACGACCCCGGTATTATGGTCACCCAGTCAGTGCACAAGCAACTGGCTGGCTTTTCACAAGCGTCACAGATTCACAAAAAAGATAACCATATCAAAGGGCAAGAACGTTTTGTTTCCCATAAAAAACTGAATAATGCCTTTATGATGCACGCCTCGACCAGCCCATTTTATCCCTTATTTGCCTCGTTAGATGTCAATGCGCGCATTCACCAAGGGGAAGCGGGTGAAATGATGTGGATGGACTGCGTGAAAACAGGTATCGAAGTGCGTAAATCAATTTTCCAGCACTGCCGCTACTTTAGGCCATTTGTACCTGAATTGATTGAGGGTAAAGCGTGGCATGAATACCCGACTGAGCAAATTGCTTCTGAGCAACGTTTCTTTAATTTTATTCCAAAGGAGCGTTGGCACGCCTTTGAGGGGTATGCCCAAGACCTATATTTCGTCGACCCATGCAAGTTGATGCTAACAACGCCGGGTATCGATGTGGAAAGTGGGGAATATGAGTCATTTGGCGTTCCAGCGACTATTTTGGCGCATTTTTTACGTGAGCACGGTGTGATCCCTGAAAAATGCGACTTAAACTCGATTCTGTTTTTATTAACCCCGGCGGAAACGACGGAAAAACTCGCACTGTTAGTCTCCCATTTAGTGCGTTTCGAACAATTATTGGATGAAGATGCATTATTAGAAGATGTACTCCCATCGGTATATCAACGCTACCAAGCGCATTATCAAGGTTATACGTTACGCCGTTTATGCCAAGAAATGCACCAATTGAGCGTTAATGACAATATCAAGCAGTTGCAAAAAGAAATGTTCCGTAAGGCACATTTCCCTGTAGTAAAAATGAACCCACAACAAGCACATTTGGAATTTATACGTGGTAACTGCGAATTATTGCCACTCGATGAACTTGAAGGGCGCATTGCGGTAGAAGGCGCATTGCCATACCCACCGGGCGTTTTGTGTGTTGTGCCGGGGGAAGTGTGGTCAGGCCCTGTGCTGCGTTATTTCAAAGCACTTGAAGCGGGCATCAATGCACTACCGGGCTTTGCACCTGAATTGCAAGGCGTGTATATATCGAAAAACGAAGGTGAGAAAAAACGTGTCTATGCGCATGTTTTAAAATAATTTCCTTCGTATTCAGACTTTAAGCGTAGATTTTGCCTTATAGGGTGGTTACATTGGAGTTAGGGCCATCTCTGACTCCAATTTTATAAGGTAAGGTATGAGCAAAAAAATCATCCTCGATTGTGACCCAGGCCATGATGATGCTATCGCATTATTACTGGCTTACGGTAATCCTGATATCGATTTATTGGCTGTAACGACCGTTGCAGGTAACCAAACCCTTGAAAAAGTCACTCGTAATGCACTGGCAATTGCAGAAATGGCCAAGATCACGGGCATTCCATTTGCTGCGGGCTCTGTTCGTCCATTAGTTCGGGATATTGAAGTTGCGCCAGATATTCACGGTGATTCAGGGCTAGATGGGCCTGTTTTACCCACCCCAACTTTGCAACTTGATGAAAGGCATGCCGTTTCATTGATTATCGATACCATCATGTCACATCCCCCTAAAACAGTGACATTAGTCCCGACAGGGGCACTAACAAATATTGCCCTCGCTGCACGCCTTGAACCGCGTATTGTTCAGCGGGTGAAAGAGGTGGTTTTGATGGGGGGCGGCTACCATGTGGGTAATTGGAGCGCCGTGGCGGAGTTCAACATCAAAATTGACCCTGAAGCGGCACATATCGTCTTTAATGAAAAATGGCCATTGACGATGGTCGGGCTAGATTTGACCCACCAAGCACTGGCAACGCCTGATATTGTGAAAGAAATTGCGGCGATTGGTAGCGATTGTTCGCAGTTTGTCGTCGAACTGCTGGATTTTTTCGGCAAAATGTACAAACAAGCTCAAGGCTTTGATGCCCCACCTGTTCATGACCCTTGCGCGGTCGCTTATGTGATTGACCCTTCTGTGATGACCACGCAAAAAGTGCCTGTGGATGTCGAACTTACGGGTTCGTTAACGCTTGGTATGACGGTTGCTGATTTCCGCCATCCAGCGCCAGCGGATTGCCATACTCAGGTTGCCGTCAAACTTGATCATCAGAAGTTTTGGCAGTTAATTGTGAATGCTTTAAAAAATATTGGATAATCAATGAGTAATGAATTAGAGCAATTGCCCTACGAGGCATTGATTGAACGTAGCATGAACAGCTTACAAGCGAAAAACCAATTTCATTGTGAGACTTGGAAGCTGGATGAGGCTGATTGGTCAGTTGACCAAGACGAAGGTACCATTATCTTTCATGCCCCTGATAACATTATGGCGACAGCACCCGTGCAGATTATTGGCACTTACGACCAAAGCCAAGGGAGTTGGATGTGGAGCTGGGCAAATACGTCAATTGATAGTGCGCTAGCTCAAGACGCGATTGCGGTAAAAGCCTATGGTGAGCGTAAAGACAATGCATTACTGACTGCACGCGTTAGCCAAATTGAAGAGTATGATGCGTGGCAATTAACAGCACTTGCGTGCGAGCTAAACCAGCAGCAAGGTGTTTACCGTGGCATTGCTGGGCATACCTTGATTTTTATGACATTTGGTGATGTTTCCCTCCAACAAAACTAGTTTTTTGGTGCCTTGTTGCTGCTCAATAAGGCACTTTCGCATCCTCAATACTGGCCCTTCTCTTTTCCTTCATCATTAAATTAAAACTAAGTGGTTTTACTTGTTCAATTTATTTGAGAAAGATAAGCGATTTTATTAGCTTTAACTCAAATAACCTTTGGGGCTATGATACATCCATCGAAGGCAACACGGGTTGCCTCCCCAAATAAACACCGAAGGAATTATATTATGAACATGTTTAAAACTCTGATGGCAGCTTCTGTATTATCTATGATGGCATTTGGCGCTTCAGCAGCAACCTTAACTGCAACAAGCGATACGTTGGATTCAGCAGAAGCGATTATTGCCGCTAAAGCAAAAGCAGCAGGTGCAGATAGCTACACAATTACCAGTGCTCGTATGGGTAATGTGGTGACAATGAGTGCAGAAACCAAGTAGTTTGGTGAATAAATAAACTTGTTGAAATATTTTATCTGAGATGGCGGTTAATATTTTTAAATATCAATCGCCATCAATAAAATCATCTTCTTCTATACTATAAGATGGCTTCCCCTTGTTTTAAGGAGTTGTTGTTATGAGCTTCAAATATAACCGTTTAGATAAAGACAATGCTGCAGTATTACTTGTTGACCACCAAACAGGCTTGTTATCACTGGTTCGTGACCAAGATCCTGATAAATTTAAGAATAGCGTTTTAGCATTAGCTTCACTTGCCAAGTATTTTAACTTACCAACGATTCTAACAACCTCTTTCGAAAATGGACCTAATGGCCCATTAATTCCTGAATTAAAAGAAATGTTTCCTGATGCACCTTATATCGCACGTCCAGGGCAGATCAACGCTTGGGATAACGAAGAGTTTGTTAAAGCAGTGAAAGCAACAGGCAAAAAACAGTTAATTATTGCAGGTGTGGTAACAGAGGTCTGTGTGGCCTTCCCTGCGTTGTCTGCTTTAGAAGAAGATTATGAAGTATTCGTCATAACGGATGCGTCGGGAACATTTAACCCAATTACACGTGATGCAGCTTGGGATAGAATGTCAAAAGCGGGGGCTCAACTAATGAGCTGGTTTGGTGCTGCGTGTGAACTACATCGCGACTGGCGTAATGACGTGGAAGGTTTAGGAACGCTGTTTTCAAACCATATCCCTGACTACCGTAACTTAATGACTAGCTACGCATTACTTTCAGAGAAGAAATAGTCTTTACTTTAATCTGATAACGAATATACCAACCCTCAGTACCAAACGGTACTGAGGGTTTTTTGCTCATCAAAAACACGAGTTAGCCATCACACAACGTGAGCGCTATGGTATACTCGCTCATCGTTTTTCCTTGGCTCTTTATTTTTGAGCTATTCCATTGATTTTATAAAGCAAGTGAACCATGCAGCAAAATACACCAAAACAAGGTTATCAAAATTTAAACCGTTTTTCCGTTGCGCCTATGCTCGATTGGACAGACCGCCATTGCCGCTATTTCCATCGCTTATTAAGCAAAAATACCTTGTTGTACACCGAAATGGTGACAACGGGGGCTATTATCTATGGAAAGGGAAATTACCTTGCGTTTAGTGAAGAAGAGCACCCTGTTTCATTGCAACTGGGTGGCAGCGACCCTGCGGCGTTAGCCCAGTGCGCCAAGCTTGCTGAAGAGCGCGGTTACGATGAAATTAATTTAAATGTGGGTTGCCCATCTGACCGAGTGCAAAATGGCCGTTTTGGTGCGTGCTTAATGGGGGATGCGCAGTTGGTGGCGGATTGCATAAAAGCGATGCAAGACGTGGTATCCATTCCAGTGACGGTTAAAACCCGTATTGGTATTGATGAGCAAGATAGCTACGAATTTTTGTGTGATTTTATCGAAACCGTTTCTAGCAAGGGCGGCTGTGAAATGTTTATTATCCATGCGCGCAAAGCATGGTTATCTGGCCTAAGCCCAAAAGAAAATCGCGAAATCCCCCCTTTAGATTACCCCCGTGTTTACCAATTAAAGCGTGATTTTCCGCATTTAACGATGGCGATTAACGGTGGCATTAAAACGCTGGAAGAAGCAAAAGAACACCTTCAACATCTCGATGGCGTGATGGTGGGGCGCGAAGCCTATCAAAACCCGTCTATTTTAACGGCGGTTGATAACCAATTGTTTGGTGAGCACTTTCCTGTGACGAATGGTGTTGATGCCGTGCGGGCGATGTACCCGTATATTGAAAGTGAATTGTCTAAAGGCGCTTATTTAGGCCATATGACACGCCATATGTTAGGTATTTTCCAGGGCATCCCGGGGGCTCGCCAATGGCGTCGCCATCTAAGTGAAAACGCCCACAAAAAAGGTGCTGACTTAGCGGTGGTTGAGCAGGCTCTGGAGTTTGTAACTCGCGGTGAATAGCAGGTTGGATAGGTTTTGAAAATAAACTAGGAAAATCAATTCATTGATTTTCGGCGGATAACACAAAGCAGGAAAAACCACGCTTTTATCCTGCTTTGTCAACAACCTCAATGCGCCTAAATTGGCGCTTTTTTTATTTTGGCGAGATAACCATTACGGGATCAACAAACTTGATCCTTGGGTTTTTCTCGACTCAATAGTGGTGTGGGCTTTTTGCGCGTCTTTCAGGGCAAAAATTTGCGATTGCGGCACATCCACATTCACATTGCCACTTAAAATCATATCAAACAACGCGTTACTGGCTTGGTCTAGCTCAGCACGGTTCGTGACATATACCCCCAAAGATGGGCGAGTGACGTATAAACCGCCTTTTTGATTGAGAATACCCAAATTCACCCCTGTCACAGGGCCAGATGCGTTACCAAAACTGACCATCAACCCGCGGCGTTTCAGTGAATCTAAAGAAGCAAGCCATGTGGATTGACCCACAGAGTCATATGCCACACTGACTTTCTCGCCTTGCGTGATCTCTTTAACGCGCGCTGCAATGTCCTCGGTTTGGTAGTTAATCACATCCCATGCGCCAGCTTCTTTTGCACGTAATGCTTTATCCGCAGAACCCACAGTACCAATCATTTTCGCGCCCAGTGCTTTTGCCCATTGGCAGGCAATTAAGCCCACACCACCCGCAGCAGCGTGGAACAAAAACACTTCATCACGTTGGAGTTGATACGTTTGATGGAATAAATAGTAGACTGTCATTCCTTTGAGTGAGCTAGCTGCGGCTTGTTCAAAGGTAATACCATCGGGTAAGTGGGCAACAGCGTGCTCCGGTACATTGTGCACTTCGCTGTATGCACCCAGTGGGCCTTGGGCGTACACCACGCGGTCACCGGGTTTGAAACCCGTGACGTGGGCACCTGTTTTGACGACCACACCAGCCGCTTCGGTACCGAGACCACTGGGTAATTTAGCCACAGGATAGAGGCCGCTACGAACGTAGGTGTCGATAAAATTGATGCCGATTGCGCGGTTTTCGATTTGAATTTCGTTATCAGCAGGTGCGGTTGGGGAATAATCTACAAAGTTTAGAACGTCAGCGCCACCATGCTGCGCGAACTCGATACGTTTTGCCATGACAATCTCCAATAAGAACCATTCAGTTTCGTTTACAATATCAATCGTTTTACTATAACGCCATGTTTCAATCAGAAGAATTATTGGTTTGTGCTTTTTGTTGAAAACGTTAGCAGGCAATTCTCTCGCCTGAAAGCGCAAAGAAAGCCACAACAAAAATCAGATTGGCGTATACTAGAAGCTGTTCGTTAATTATAGACTTGGAAGCAAATGTATGGCTAAAAAACCCTCATCAAATTTTAAAACAGATGCCCCTCGGGACCACCAAATGGAAGGTTTGAAACTTCCACCGCACTCTCTTGAGGCGGAGCAATCTGTTTTAGGCGGTTTGATGTTGGATAACGAACGCTGGGATACCGTCTCTGAGCGGGTCACGCACGCTGACTTTTTTAGCCGTCCTCACCGCACGATTTTCTCGCAGATGCAAATATTGCTAGAGCGGGGCAAGCCGATTGACTTAATTACTTTGTCAGAATCGTTAGAGCAAGAAGGTGAGCTTGATAGTGTCGGGGGCTTTGCTTACCTAGCGGAGTTATCAAAAAACACGCCAAGTGCGGCGAACATCAATGCTTATGCGGACATCGTTCGCGAACGTGCAGTTGTGCGTGATATGATTTCTGTCGCCAATGAAATTGCGGATGCGGGTTACGACCCACAAGGGCGTAGCAGTGAAGACTTGCTGGATTTAGCGGAAAGCAAAGTTTTCCAAATCGCAGAATCACGCGCGAACAAAGATGAAGGGCCAAAAGGTATTGAAGCCATTTTGTCCGAAACCGTCGAAAAAATTGAGCAGCTCTACCAGCAACCTCATGATGGGGTTACAGGGGTTTCTACAGGTTATCAAGACCTAGATAAAAAAACAGCAGGGCTACAAGGCTCAGATTTAATTATCGTGGCAGCGCGTCCATCCATGGGTAAAACCACCTTTGCGATGAACTTGTGTGAAAATGCGGCGATGACAGAAGAAAAACCGGTGCTAATTTTCAGTTTGGAGATGCCCGGTAACCAGATCATGATGCGTATGCTCGCATCACTTTCGCGTGTTGACCAAACGCGCATTCGTACTGGCCAATTAGACGATGAAGATTGGGCGCGTATTTCCAGCACAATGGGAATTTTGATGGAAAAGCGCAACATGTACATCGATGACTCATCTGGTCTGACGCCTACAGAGGTGCGTTCCCGTGCGAGGCGTATTTACCGTGAACACGGTGGCTTAAGCCTGATCATGATTGACTACCTTCAACTAATGCGTGTTCCTTCGCTCTCTGATAACCGTACCCTTGAAATTGCCGAAATTTCACGTTCACTCAAAGCGTTAGCGAAAGAACTTAATGTGCCTGTAGTGGCGTTATCACAGCTTAACCGTAGCCTTGAGCAACGTGCAGATAAACGCCCAGTTAACTCCGACTTGCGTGAATCGGGGTCTATCGAGCAGGATGCGGACTTAATTATGTTTATCTACCGTGATGAGGTTTACCACGATAACAGCGAGCTCAAAGGGGTTGCGGAGATTATTTTAGGTAAGCAACGTAACGGGCCGATTGGTACGGTAAGGTTGACGTTTAACGGGCAGTGGTCGCGCTTTGATAACTACGCGGGGCCTGCGTATAACGACGAAGACTAAATACTCGTCATATTTTGCGCTGTCGCGGTGTTGGCCGCACTCAGCTACGCGGGTCACATACTTGTGTATGCTCCCCGCGATATCTTCGTTTGCCGCCTAGCGACAACCCAAACTATTTAGAGTATTAAATTAAATGATCCATAAAAATAAAAAAACTATCGAATGGAAATTGGTATTTTTTAGCGTATAACAAATAGAGAATATATTGAGCTGCCAATGGCAGCTTAATTTTTGGCCAAATTAGAGAGAAACAAACGAGGGGATCATGAAAGCGGCAACCGCATTGATAAACCGCCGCGCTCTGCGACACAACTTGCAACGGGTGAAAGAAATTGCCCCTAATAGCCAACTGATTGCAGTTGTTAAAGCAAACGCTTATGGTCATGGGTTAGTTGGAGTGGGAAGTGCAGTGGAAACGCTGGTAGATGGCTTTGGTGTGGCAAGGTTGAATGAGGCATTGCTACTGCGCCAACATGGTGTCAAAAAACCAGTCGTCTTATTGGAAGGTTTTTTTGAGCAAGCAGACCTTGAGTTGATGGCGGCGCATAAAATTGACACCGTTATTCACTGCGTTGAACAGCTTGAAATGCTTGAAACGGCTAAGTTACCGCATTCCCTCAAAGTTTGGATGAAGTTGGATACAGGGATGCACCGCCTTGGCGTATTGCCAAAAGACGCTGAAGCTTTTTATCAACGCCTACAGCGCAGTGAAAATGTTGAATTGCCAATTAATATTGTCAGCCACTTCTGCCAAGCAGATGCGCCACACTTACCAACCACTCAGCACCAAATAGACTGCTTCAAACAGTTTATTGCGGGCAAAGAGGGTGAAAAATCCATTGCGGCATCCGCAGGTATCCTATTATGGCCTGAAGCTCACTATGACTGGGTTCGTCCCGGGATCATGATGTACGGTGCTTCACCTCAAGAAGGAAAAAGTGCGGCAGATTTCGGTTTACAGCCAGTCATGACTTTAAAATCCACCTTAATCGCTGTGAGAGAACATTCAGCAGGCCAATGTGTTGGCTATGGTGAAACGTGGTGTAGTGAGAAAGATACTCGCCTTGGGGTTGTTGCCATTGGTTATGGGGATGGCTATCCTCGTAATGTGCCATCAGGGACACCAGTATTAATTAATGGGCGAAAAGTGCCGATTATTGGCCGTATTTCGATGGATATGACCGTCGTGGATTTAGGGTTAAATGCCACCGATAAAGTGGGGGATGACGTGGTTTTATGGGGTAATGGACTGCCAGTTGAAGAAATTGCCGCACAAACAGGCATTATCAACTATGAGCTACTCACCAAATTGACCTCACGTGTTGCAATGGAATATGTAGACGAATAGTCAACAAAGGGTTATTTTCAAGTAACAACGTAATAACCACGCTGAATAACGTAATGAGCGCTGACATCATAAGCGCCAAATAATGATTAGGAGATGTCCTGTGTTTGAACATGTTGATGCTTATCCGGGCGACCCAATTCTGTCGTTAATGGATGAATTTAATAAAGACACTCGCGATAACAAAATTAATTTGAGTATTGGTCTTTACTACGATGGCGAAGGTAAAACACCTGAGCTGGCAACGGTGGGTACCGCTAAAGCGTCACTCAACAAGTTACCAGCAAGTGCCTCTTTGTATTTGCCAATGGAAGGTTTAAAAGATTACCGTCTTGAACTGCAAAAATTGGTATTTGGTGAGGATTGCCCGCTGATTGCACAAGAGCGTATTGCAACAGTGCAAACCATTGGTGGCTCAGGTGCATTAAAAATCGGCGCAGATTTCTTACATCAATACTATCCTGACTCAGAAGTTTGGTGCAGTGACCCAACGTGGGAAAACCATGCCTCTATTTTCTCAGGTGCGGGCACAAAAGTTCATTATTACCCATACTTTGATGAAAAAACTAAAGGTGTTAAATTCGATGAAATGCTCGCAACATTCAAGAAATTGCCTGCAAATAGCATCATTTTAATGCACCCATGCTGCCATAACCCAACAGGTTCTGACTTAACGCCAGCACAGTGGGATGAAGTCACGAAAGTGGCAATTGAACACAAACTTATCCCATTCTTAGACATTGCTTACCAAGGTTTTGCCGAAGGTATCAATGAAGATGCTTATGCGATTAGAGCGATGGTTAAAGCAGGCTTAACCGTATTTGTCAGCAATTCATTCTCTAAAATCTTTGGTATCTATGGCGAACGTGCAGGTGGGTTATCGGTTATTTGTGAAAATACTGATGAGCGTGACCGCGTATTAGGCCAGCTTAAAGCGGGTGTGCGCCGTTTATATTCAAGCCCTCCATCTAATGGGGCAAAAATTGTGGCTGCGGTACTGACCAACAGCGCAGAAAAAGCGAAATGGTTAGCAGAAGTGGAAGAAATGCGTTTACGTATTTTAGACATGCGTACTGTGCTGGTGGATGAGCTGAAAAAAGCATTACCAACCAAAAACTTCGACCATTTATTGAAACAGCGCGGAATGTTCAGTTATACCGGTTTCACTAAAGAACAAGTCGCTCGCCTAAAAGACGAATTTGCAGTGTATTTAGTGGGCACAGGCCGTGTATGTATGGCTGGTGTCAACCGTCACAATGTAAAACGTATCGTTGAGGCATTTGCTGCAGTTAGCCAGTAATGATCTGCTAATTGAATACGTTATCAATAAATGAAACGCAGGTTAAGGCCTGCGTTTTTTTATGTCTAAGATCGCGGTTGGCGCTATACCTTTTGAGTATTGGCTCACATGAAAATTATGATGAAAAACAAAAGAAGTAGACAAAAAGTAATTTAAAATTAACCAAGTAAAAAGGAAGCCACTAATGACTTCCTTTTTGTTATTTTGTTTTAATAACCGCGTTCTAAAATGGTTTTTAAGAACCTTGAAGTATGGGATTTCTCACACTCAGCCACTTCTTCTGGTGTACCTGCAATGAGAATTTCACCACCGCCACTACCCCCTTCAGGGCCTAGATCGACAATCCAGTCTGCTGTTTTAATCACATCAAGGTTATGTTCAATGACCACAATGGTGTTGCCTTGGTCACGTAACTGATGCAGTACGACTAAAAGCTGTTGGATATCAGCAAAGTGCAGGCCTGTCGTTGGCTCATCTAAAATATAAATAGTTTGCCCAGTACCGCGTTTGGAGAGCTCTTTCGCCAGCTTAACGCGCTGTGCTTCACCGCCTGATAACGTGGTCGCTGATTGGCCAAGACGAATATAGGATAAACCCACATCCATCAAGGTTTGCAGCTTACGAGCAAGGGCAGGAACCGCATCAAAGAACTCACGAGATTCTTCGATAGTCATGTCGAGAACTTCATGAATGCTCTTACCTTTGTATTTGATTTCCAAGGTTTCGCGGTTATAACGTTTGCCTTTACATTGGTCACACGGTACGTAGACGTCAGGCAAGAAGTGCATCTCAACTTTGATAACGCCATCACCCTGACAGGCCTCACAGCGCCCACCTTTCACGTTGAAGCTAAAACGACCCGGGTTATAACCACGAGTACGGGACTCTGGTACCCCTGCAAATAATTCACGAACTGGCGTAAACACACCGGTATAAGTCGCAGGGTTAGAACGCGGTGTTCGCCCGATTGGGCTTTGGTCTATATCGATGACTTTATCGAAATGTTCCAAGCCTTCAACATCCAAATAAGGCGCAGGGGTAATGGTGGTTGCCCCATTGAGTTGGCGCTGGGCAATTGGGAATAATGTGTCGTTAATCAGTGTCGATTTCCCTGAGCCAGATACGCCCGTAATACAAGTAAATAACCCGACTGGCACTTTTAAAGTCACATTTTTCAGGTTGTTACCTTTTGCGCCAAACACCGTGAGCATTTTGTCCTTATTGACAGGAACACGCTGTTTCGGAATTTCAATTCGACGTTCACCACTTAAGAACTTACCTGTTAAGGAATCTGGGTTAGCCACGATATCTTCTAATGTACCTTGAGCGACAATTTGGCCACCATGTACACCAGCACCTGGGCCGATATCAATCACATGATCAGCAGCGCGAATGGCGTCTTCATCGTGCTCTACGACGATCACTGTATTACCTAAATCACGTAGGTGGATCAAGGTTTCTAATAGTCGATCATTATCCCGTTGATGCAGACCAATAGAAGGCTCATCAAGCACATACATTACACCCACTAAGCCTGCACCAATTTGGCTAGCAAGGCGAATACGCTGGGCTTCACCACCTGACAAGGTATCGGCAGAGCGTGACAAACTTAAGTAGTTTAAGCCAACGTTAACTAAGAATTTAAGGCGGTCACCAATTTCTTTCAGCACTTTTTCAGCAATTTGCGCGCGTTGCCCACTGAGTTTTAAATTTTGGAAAAACTCCATGGCATGGCCGATGCTGTAATCCGCGATTTCAGGTAACGTGGTGTTTTCAACAAATACAAAACGCGCTTCTTTACGTAAACGCGTTCCATTACAGGAAACACAAGGGCGGTTACTGATGTATTTCGCCAGTTCTTCACGAACGGCAGTGGATTCCGTTTCTTTATAACGGCGCTCCATATTATTGAGTACACCTTCGAATGGATGGCGGCGAACGGTAATATCCCCGCGATCATTACGATATTTAAACTCAATGGTTTCTTTGCCTGAACCGTACAAAATAATTTTTTGCACCGCAGGGCTGAGTGAATCATAAGGGGCTTCGACATCAAACTTATAGTGCTCAGCCAATGACATCAGCATCTGGAAATAATAAAAATTACGGCGATCCCAACCACGAATAGCACCACCAGCTAAAGAGATTTCGGTGTTTTGCAGTACGCGCTCAGGGTCAAAAAATTGTTGGACCCCTAAGCCATCACAGCTTGGGCAAGCCCCTGCCGGGTTATTAAAGGAAAACAGGCGTGGTTCTAATTCCACCATGCTATAGCCACAAACGGAGCACGCGAAATTAGCGGAGAAGACCAGCTCTTCTGCTTGCGGGTCGTCCATATCGGCAACAACGGCGGTGCCGCCGGAGAGCTCTAGCGCGGTTTCAAATGACTCAGCTAAACGCTGAGCAATGTCATCGCGGATTTTAAAACGATCAACCACGACTTCAATGGTGTGCTTTTTCTGTAATTCGAGTTTAGGGGGATCAGAAAGATCGCAAACTTCCCCATCAATTCGCGCACGGATATAGCCTTGGCTCGCTAAGTTATCGAGTAATTTAACGTGCTCTCCTTTACGTTCTTTGACGACAGGGGCAAGCAACATCATTCGGCGATCGGTTGGCTGCGCTAAAACATTATCAACCATTTGGCTAACGGTTTGTGCCGCTAATGGAATATCGTGATCAGGGCAACGAGGCTCACCAACCCGCGCAAACAATAACCGCAGGTAGTCATGAATTTCAGTGATGGTTCCCACGGTAGAACGCGGGTTATGTGAAGTGGATTTTTGTTCAATCGAAATCGCAGGAGATAGCCCTTCAATATGGTCTACGTCAGGCTTTTCCATTAAAGACAGAAACTGCCGAGCGTAGGCTGATAGAGACTCAACATACCGGCGCTGACCCTCTGCATATAGGGTGTCAAAGGCTAAAGACGATTTTCCTGAGCCAGATAAACCCGTGATAACAATCAGTTTGTCACGAGGAATAATGAGGTTGATGTTCTTCAGATTATGCGTGCGTGCGCCGCGGACTTCGATATTATCCATTTACCACTTCCCGGATGATTTGATATTGAACAATCGCAAGCGATCATTATCACATAATTTTCCCTGAATGGATATACAGTAGTCGTTATATTTTCCTACTCGTCATATTTCAACCCACAGCGGTGTTGGCTGCGCTCAGCTACGCAGGTCTATGCTCCCTGCGATATCTTTGCTTGCCGCCTAGCTGTGAATTGAACTATTTAGAGTAGGACGTTTTAATGATGAAATTGGAAAACAAAAGCCAGAATTTATCGAAAAGATAGATGCGGTATGTATTATTTTGTGTCTATACTGGCAAAAGCACTATGAAATTTAACTAAAAGCTGGAAAGCGTTCCGCAAGTTTAATAGCGCAATTTCAATTGTTGGTGCAAATCGGCTCGGTCGTTGGTAAACTTCACGGCTAATCCAGAGATTAAAATTCAATGCATCAGGAGTAATAAATGGCCAGCAGAGGCGTAAATAAAGTAATTCTTATCGGTAACCTAGGGCAAGATCCTGAAATCCGTTATATGCCTAACGGCGGAGCGGTGGCAAACCTGACTCTGGCAACTTCTGAAAGCTGGCGCGACAAGCAAACTAACGAGATGCGCGAAAAAACAGAATGGCATCGCGTGGTAATTTTCGGCAAATTAGCTGAAGTTGCAGGTGAATACCTGAAAAAAGGATCACAAGTCTATATCGAAGGTTCTTTGCAAACACGTAAATGGCAAGACCAAAGTGGTCAAGATCGCTACACAACCGAAGTGGTTGTGAACATTGGCGGTTCAATGCAAATGTTAGGTGGTCGCGGCGGTGATGCACCATCACAAAGTCAGGGTGGTCAAGGTGGTTGGGGTCAACCTCAGCAACCACAGGCGGCACAACAATTCAGTGGCGGCGGCGCACCAGCACGCTCACAAGCACCAGCTCCACAAACTAATGAACCGCCAATGGATTTCGATGACGATATTCCATTCTAATTCGTTACTGTAATAAATTAATAATATTAAAGGCTTCCTAGAGAGGCCTTTATTTTATCTGAAAATTATATTTAAAATATTAACTGATAATAAAGTTTTTTATTAAGATAATAAAATAAAAAAAATTTAAAACCTTAAGGGATTATTAAATTTGTTTTTTATAAATAATAAAAAAGCCCCAGCAATTAACTTACGTGGGGCTTTGTATTGAAGGTGGAATAAAAAGGTTAAATACAAAATGTGTTTTCATATTGCGTATCAGGCTACTTTGGGTTCCAGTAGTAAAGGGTCATTTTGACTTTCACCGGAAATTCGGTAGATTGACGGCGATGTGCCTAAATAAGCACGGAATCGCTTTGCAAAGGATTGTTGGGAGTCAAATTGGTATTTTAATGCAATATCAATTACTTGTAGTTCTGTGGTGCAGAGGTCTTTTGCTGCTTCACAAATCCGTCTTCGGCGAATATATTCACCTAAGGGCATACCAACAACCTTACGAAATACTCTTTGTAAATGCCATTTTGTATATCCAGATTTTAGTGCTATGTCATCCAGTAATAGGCGACTAGTTAAGTTCATTTCAATCCAAACGATTATTTCATTAACAACTGTAGATTGAAATTCTGTGTATTTCCCATTATAGGGAACAGGGATTTCTTTATACATAATGTTTTTCCTACGAGTTACTTTTTAATCATATCCCTCATTAAGTAAACCGCCAATAAATAAATACTAAACAAGTGCAAATACAGGCTGTTAATTTGTTAAATGGCATTAATAGCGAATTTAAATTAATCTTTAACCAGTAGTGTTTGCCTTAAGATAATATATTTATCAATAAACGCGTAAATGAGTAATAATTGAGCTTCGATCTTACGGTAAACAAGATAATGATAAGGATCGAAGCTGTTTATGTTGATCAGTGCGCTGGAATGTATTTTTTGAGGCCCCAAAAACCGATCAAGATAGCGGCTGAAATCACAATGGATAACATATTCATTACTTGCCATCCTAAGGTGAAAAAGAGTACGCCAGCTCCTAAACTACCGACACCACCAAAAAAGTAGATTAGAAAATCGGTCATTCCTTGCACTTTTGCTCTTTCATGCGCTTCATAGCTGTGTGGCAGTAAATTAGTTGTGCTGATTAAAATTAAATTCCAAGCCACGCCAACAAAAATACCAGATAACAAATAGTGATAAAAATCATTACCCAATAAGTTCATCACCGTAGATAAAATTAATAAAATAATGCCACATAAAATAATGCGTTTTGCCCCTAAATGGTGAATTAATGTTCCTGTAAAAAATGAGGGGGCAAACATACCCAATACATGAAACTGAAACACAATTGCAATTGATGAAAATGGAAAATCATGTTGCTTCATCGATAGTGGAATAGAAGCAAAAGTAAAGACAACAATGGCATAACCAATGGCACTAACAATCGCGATTAATTTCAGTATTAGCTGTGAATACAATGCCTTATAACTTCGTTTTATTACGTTTTCATCGTGTGGTGCTTTCACCACTTTTTTCAGGGGCACGATGAGCAATAAAATAAATGCGATAACATAAATACCCGCTAATGTGATGAAAGGGCCTGCAAACGGATACTTTGCAAAAAATCCTTGAGTCGTAATAGCCAGTGTTGGGCCAATTAAGGCAGCGGCAATACCGCCACTCATCACAAG
Source organism: Providencia sp. R33 (assembly GCF_019343475.1). NCBI lineage: Bacteria > Pseudomonadati > Pseudomonadota > Gammaproteobacteria > Enterobacterales > Morganellaceae > Providencia > Providencia sp. R33. The sequence goes on from NZ_CP072453.1 coordinate 4,300,308, forward strand.
GCCAATAGCTTTCGCTCGTAGGGAAACCGGGGCTTCTTCGATAGCGGCAAAACGAAATTGTTGTGCAGTTCCAATCGCAATGCCGGTGAAAAATAAGCCGACAGAGAAATAGAATAAATTACTTTCTAAAACACCAATAATGGACAAGCCTGCACCAATTAGCCCGCCAATATTCCCGATAATAAACCCAATTCTTCTCGAATATTTTTGCATCAAAAAGGCAATGGGAATTGTTGCCAGTATTAAGCCAACATACTGACTTAAAAGGGGAATTGTTGCATATTTTGGTTCGGTTGCGAGGTTCTCGCCAATGACCACGGCAACTGACAGAACAATGGCATTCCCTGTGATAAATAATGCAAGCGTAGTGGCTAGCCACCAGACAGACCTTGGCATAGAAACCTCTTTCTTATAAAAGTAATAAAATCAATTCATTATGTGTTATTTCTGTTTGAGTATTGATACTCTGAGCCGCTATGCTACAACTTCAAGCTGACTTGAAGTCAAGGGATAAATAAGCCTTAGCGCAATAGTCGATAAAACTTAATTTTGGCTAAAATTAAGTTAATAGCGCTGATTTTATTGAGTGTGATGATGCTCGCATTTAAGAGGGATGGGGGCTGAAAAACGAAAAAATGATTGTCAGGATAAAAAAATTATGTTTTCTTAAAGGGAGTTAAGAAAACAACGAACAATTAAACAGACAGACTAAAACAGGAAAAACCCGTGAACATGACTTTTAATCACTCAAACCTACTACTAACCGCGCCACGTGCTGCGGTGGTCGTGCGTGTGGTGGTGGTCGTGGGCTTAGCGCCGTAACGGGTACAAATCAACGCAGATTTAGAAACCCCGCCGGCGCAAACCGAGCGGGGTTTTTTATTCACTCTCGCTCAAATCCGCAGGCTAGCAAAGGATAATTATGATGAGCGAATCGGGCAACACATCACCACAGAAAACCCGTTATACGGGCGCAGAATTAATAGTATATTTACTGGAAAAACATGGTATTACCACTGTTTCGGGTATTCCTGGCGGCGCTGCTTTGCCTTTTTACGACGCACTAGGAAAAAGTAAAAAAATTCGCCATATTCTTGCTCGTCATGAGCAAGGAGCTGGGTTTATTGCCCAAGGCATTGCTCGTACAACAGGTAAAGCTGCGGTGTGTATTTCGTCGAGTGGCCCTGGGGCAACCAATTTAGTGACCGCCATTGCCGACGCAAAATTAGATTCTATCCCGTTGGTTTGTATTACTGCACAGGTACCCTCTTCAATGATAGGGACAGATGCGTTCCAAGAAGTTGATACTTATGGTATTTCTATTCCAGTGACCAAACATAATTTCTTGGTTCGCAGCATAAATGATTTGCCGCAGGTGATTTGTGATGCTTTTCGTATTGCTGAATCAGGTCGTCCGGGGCCAGTTTGGATTGATATACCGAAAGATGTTCAAACCGCGACCATAGAATTAACTGAGATACCTGAAGTTTTACCGAAAGATAAAGCGCCAACATTTGATATGGAAAAAGTGATCCAAGCGGCGCAGATGATTAACGAAGCCAAACGTCCAGTGTTGTATTTTGGTGGTGGTGTAATCAGCTCTGCATCGACAGAAACGGCGATTGCATTTGCGGAAAAAGCCTCTTTGCCTACAACCATGACTTTAATGGCATTGGGTACTGTCCCTATGCGACATCCATTGTACTTAGGGATGCTTGGGATGCATGCCGCAGCAAGTACCAATATGGTGATGGAAGAATCGGATTTACTGATTGTTATTGGGGCTCGTTTTGACGATAGAGCCATCGGAAAAGCCGAAAAATTTTGCCCTAATGCCAAAATTATTCACGTTGATATCGATAAAGCGGAAATCAGTAAAATTAAGCGCCCAGACATTGCTATCCATGCAGACGCAGGGCAAATTTTAGAATTATTGCTGCCATTGGTTGAGCGAAATACGCGAAGTGAATGGATCAAACGAGTTGATGAGCTAAAAGAAAAATACCCATTAAACTTGAGTGAAGCAGATAACCCATTAAACCACTATGGGCTGGTGTTAGCAGCCGCCCGTGCTGCGGGTGAAGATGCCATTGTCACGACAGATGTTGGCCAGCATCAAATGTGGGCTGCGCAGGTATATCCGTTATCTCGTCCCCGCCAATGGCTGACTTCAGGCGGCTTAGGGACGATGGGCTTTGGTTTACCTGCTGCGATTGGTGCTGCCTTGGCTGAACCTGAAAAAACCATCGTTTGTTTTTCTGGTGATGGCAGCCTAATGATGAATATTCAGGAATTAGCAACAGCAGCTGAGCACCAATTAAATATCAAAATTGTTTTGATGAATAACCAAGCGCTGGGTATGGTTCATCAGCAACAAGATTTATTTTTTGAAAATCGCATATTTGCTGCAGCTTATCCGTACCAAACTGACTTTATTAAGATAGCGGCAGGGTTTGGTTTACAAACCTGTGATTTGAATAATGAGGCAGACCCTGCAATGGCGCTGGAAGCTGTAATGAATACCAAAGGCCCTTGTTTAATTCATGCCCTGATCGATGTGAATCAGAAGGTATATCCAATGGTTCCACCGGGTGCCGCTAATATTGATATGATTGGAGCGTAATTATGGTACTTGAACATCACCCAATTGCTTTAGAGTTAATTGTTCGTAACCATCCCGGGGTTATGTCACATATTTGTGGCCTGTTTGCGCGCCGAGCATTTAACGTAGATGGTATTCTTTGTATGCCAATTAAGGATAAAGACGAGAGTCGCATTTGGTTATTAGTCCAAAAAGACGAACGCTTATCACAAATGATTAACCAAGTTGAAAAGCTTGAAGATGTTAGGGAAGTTCGCTTTAGCGATAACCTACAGCTGTTTGAAACAATGCAAAATTATTTGCAGTAATTCTTAAGCTTAGATTATTCAAATAAGCTCATACTTTGGTATGGGCTTATTTTTTAGCCTAAGAATGTTAATTTTGTGGTTTCTTAAAACGAACGATAGTGATATAAGATTAAAAGATAAATAAAAAGTTTCTAAGTTTACAATGAAAAATAAAAGGAACAAAAAGCGATGCAAAACAATATCTATCTTTCAAATACCTATCAATATGAAGTAGAAACAAAGCTAGTTAATCAGGGGCATGATGACGAGGGGAGCTGGGTCGCGCTTGAGGAGAATATTTTCCATCCTCAAGGTGGCGGTCAACCTGCGGACACTGCTTGGGTTAATGAGTTTTCTGTTCGGATTAAGAAACACTTGAATGGGTTGATTGTTGCTTATTTACCTGAAGGTGCCACTTTCAATACTGAAGACAGGGTTATTGCGAAAGTGGATAGCGAGAAACGCCAACGTTATGCAGCACTCCATACTGCGGGGCATTTATTGAACTGGGAATTGCGGCGTTTTGGCTGGATGGCACAAAAAGGGCATCACTTCCCAGATGAATCCAGAGTGGAATTTACCATGATGGAAAATCAGGTAACGCCTTTTGAAGAGCTTGATAGCGCGAAAATTGAAGGCATCATTAATGAAAGCTTACAGAGTGCTCGCAAGGTTGATATAAAGCAAAATGGCGAAATGCGAATAAGTTATATCGACCAAACGGAAGAGATGCCATGCGGAGGAACGCATGTTGCTTCATTAGATAGCATTTGCCATTTTTCAATTAAGTCGATGAAATTTAAAAAAGGAACTTTACGTATCAGCTATGATGCACAGCATGCGATTGCTTAAACACCGTCACTGATATGTGAGTATGTCATCACGACAGTTGCTTGAAGTTCACCGTCCATACATAAATAGGTATGGGGAAAATCGCCGCTAAATGCATAAAAATCCCCTGCTTCTAAAACAACATTTTGCTCGTTGTTTAAGCGTAACATGAGTGAACCTGAATTAACCATAATATGTTCATGGGTTCCCGTCATGTGAGCAGGGCTATTAATAATTGCCCCTCGTTTCATTGTTAATTGCCAGATTTCTGAGATATTACCCATGCTGATGCGGAATTTAAATTGTTGGGAGTATTCATCTTCATCACTTGGCATGGATTTTACTAAATAAGGGTAGGTCTCATATTGTCGTGTGAATAAATCACTCAAGGGGAACCGCAGTGCAATAGCGATAGATTCTAGTGTGTCAATGCGTGGGTTTGAATCACCAGATTCAAGTTTCGATAGTGCTGCTTTCGATATACCTGAAAGACGAGAAAGTTCGTTAAGCGAAAGATTTCTCGCCTGTCGGAGTAAACGAACTTTTTGGCCGATTTTTATATTAATTTTTTTTTCCATGTTACGCCTTTCTCTGAACAGTGGTTTATCGTGTTAATTCTACATCACTCAGAGAATCAAATCACATATTCTTAGTTGTCCATCTTATTTCAATGCGCTATTTGTTTTTTTGATAGAGATTTGAATTTTAAAAAATTAAAAAATAAAGCTATTTAAGAAATACAATAAAAACTATAGTTTGAGTGTTAAAAATTTTCGGAGTTAAGTACTATGCCGTTTGAATTATTCTCACCAGAAATGGCGATTTGTTTTGCGACATTGTTGTTTGCCTATATTGTTTTTGGAATGGCGGGGTTCGGCTCTGCTCTCATTGCTACACCTGTATTAGCAATGTATTTACCATTGAATATGATTGTTCCTATTTTGGCTTTAATTGATTTAACAGCAGCTGTATTAAATTTATTTAAAGATGGAAAAAATGCAGATTATCAGGAAATAAAATGGATAATTCCACTCATGGTAGTGGGAAGTTTAATTGGTGCTGCCATTTTATTAAAAACACGGCCGGATATTTTAGTTTTATTGTTAGGGGTTTTTGTTATTGGTTACGTATTAAATGCTTTTTTTTCAAAAAAAGCCCAAAAACCCTTTTCAAAAGCACTGGTTGTCCCTTTTAGCCTGATTGGGGGGATTTTTAGTGCGTTATTTGGCAGTGGTGGTTTTATTTATGCGATGTATTTATCAAGCCGTATTGAAGATAAACAGCGTTTTCGTATTACCCAAATGACTTTAATTGGCTTTAGTACACTAACCCGAGTGGTGATTTTCTTAGTTATGGGGGTGTATCTTAATCTTGATATTTTATTGATTGCGTTAGCGTTTTGCCCCGCAATGTTGATTGGAACTTGGGTGGGAAGGCATATTACATTAAAAGTCTCTCGTGAAGCTTTTTTGAAAATTATTAATCTTGTTATTTTAGTTTCAGGTATTGCCTTGTTATATCGATATTTCTTTGTTCTTTAATTATAAATTTTTCGTAAAGAAGAAGATTTATTTTATAAAGATAAATAGCGGAATATAAGCAGCATGCTACAATCACCGCTGGCATTATTGGGAGCATCGGTAATGCGGCGGTTTTTTATATTATTAATAATTAATTTTATGGAGTTAAAATCTAATTCGTTAATTAGGAATTTAGATTAATACCAAAATGAGCTCTGATAATCAGTGTTTGCAAAACTTTCGACATTCTCCTTCATTTGCTATTTTTACCATTACTACCAGTATTGCCGTTATCGGCATAGTCATTGGGTTAAGTATTCCAATGGTGGCATTGAGATTAAACAATTATGGTGTTAATGAGCTTACAATAGGTATCATTTCCGCGGCGCCAGCTTTAGGGATGTTTCTAATAGCACCCGTTGTACAACGCATTGTGCAATGGTCAGGTAAGCGCAAGGCAATGCTAATTGCCACTGTTATTTCAGGTATTAGTTTATTGCCGTTATTAAGTATGCTGCCTCTTTGGCTATTATTTCCTTTAAGGTTAATAACAGGGCTAGCCAGTGGTGTCATGATTTGTTTAGGTGAAACATGGATTAATGAGTTATCACCTGAAAACAAGCGGGGGCGAATTTTAGCGATTTACACCACGGTATTCACTGTGAGCCAGCTACTCGGGCCTTCTTTTATTGCTTATTATGGTGTGGAAGATAAATCTCCTTTGCTTATTTGTACGCTGATCCACCTTATTTCAGTTGTGTTATTTATCTTAATGGATCAAAAAGTGGGTGACCGTATTGCTTCCACAGCAGAAAAATCAAATTTTTCGATTATCCAATTTGTGAAAGTTGCACCGGGAATTTGTGGCGGAATTTTATTTTTCGCCTTTTTTGATGGCACAATTTTATCTATGTTCCCTATCTATGGGATGGGAATGGGGCACACGGAAGCTGTAGCGGCGTTGATGATCAGTGCGATTCTAGCGGGTGATGCAATAATGCAACTGCCTTTTGGCTGGTTAGCTGACCACATGAATCGAGAGAAACTCTATCGAATTTGTGGTGTTGTGACATTGGCTGCAAGTATTTTACTGCCCTTCACCATCACTCAGCCCTATTTAATTTGGGTGTTATTATTTGTGTTGGGGGCAACAGCAGGCGCAATCTATACCATTGCATTGGTGCAAATTGGCCAATATTTTAAAGGTAATGAGTTGATTATTGCGAATGCGGCGGCGGCGATGCTGTGGGGGATTGGCAACCTATCTGGGCCTCTGCTCGCAGGGGTGGCGACATCAATTTCGCCATCAGGCTTACCTATTTTACTGATTTTGTCTGCCGCTATTTTCTTGTGGTTTACTCGTGAGAAATACAGCGCTCAAGTTACTGAGCAAACAACATATTAGTTTTTAGCGGGTGTTTTTGCACCCGCTTCAATTTATTCTGTGGCTTTATAAACCACTAAATTTTCACGGTATTCATCTGGCCTATGGCTGTGCCAAAATAATCTCATACCTTGTGGCGCTGGTTTTACCTCTTTTGACAACACGATTAGCCAGCGACACTGTTCGGGTTTTTCGAACCTATCTTGCCTTTGGTGCAAAATTTTTGTGTAGTAGTACAACATTGGGGCTTCTGACTCACCAATATTATCAGACGCCATACAATCATTGGCTGTATATTGCCCTACTAAATGTTGTTCTAAATCGACAAAAACCCCTTCGAAACCTTTTGTGTAGTCAATCCAACCCAAAAACAACGTTAAGATAACTCCCCAAACAGTACAGAGACCAAGCACCCAGTTTTTCATCATTTGAAAAGCAGGGGAAAGGTTTGGAATGATTCGGTTACGTAAGAACCAAACAAGTGTAATAAATACCCCGCAGAAGAAAGCAGTAGTAGAGAAGGGCATTTGGTAGCTCATGGGAAGCCAGCGGCCAAACAGTGTTAAGTATTCTTGATGGTGACCCGTTAAGACAATGAAATAGCTACCCCATAAAAACACGACCACTAATGACCAAAATACCGCACAGAAGCGCGAAAGCCCATTTAAGACTTTTTCAGGAACCGCTAACAGCACTGGTGTGCCAATAATGGCCATCGGTGCGATAAAAGGGAGAAGGTACAATGCCCGACCGGATGCCGAGATTTGCAAAAAAACGATACCTAAGAGTGGGAATAGCGTCAGTAAGTAAGTGTTGGTATTAGTTAAGCGTTGAATTGGGTGGCGTAGGAAGTAAGCCACTGCCAGTAAACCGGATGGTAGGGCAAACAATGAAACGGCCGCTGGAATGCGTGTTAAATTCGCTTTTGCGCCTAATTTTTCAACAGAGAATCCCAGAAAGCGTCCGATATTATTTTCCCAAAACCATACCATAAATAAATCAGGGTGTTGCAAGTAAAGTAAAACAGGCCAAGGGAGAATAGCAAGAAGGGCGAGCAACCCAGCAGTAAAACTGTAGAGCCAAAATTGTTTTGTTCGACATTGGGCTAAAAATACAGGGGCTAACAATAGGCAAATCCACAGAACACCGGGAACAAATACACCTTTTGAGAGCATCGTTACAATGGTACCTACGCAAAACCAGATGGCAGACATTCCCATTTTTTGTTGTTGGATCAAGCCTAATAACCCATAAAGCCCGATTGTTGCACCTGTTATCAGGGCAACATCAGTAAACATATCATGGCTATGGCGGATGATCCCCGGCGCACAAGCATACAGTGCAAAAGCAACCCAAATGCGGGTATCGGTAAAGTCTTTCGCAATAAAAAATCGGCGAGCCAGTAGAATAAAAAATGAAAAATTAACCACTGAAAAAAACAAACTGGCGGTTCGTGCTGCATCATAAAGAGGCATAAACCCTGAAAATAAATGGGAGGTTAGGGTAGCAACCCAATAATATAGCGGGGGTTTTTCCATAAAAGGTTCACCCGCGTTGGTTGGAACGAGCCACTGCCCTGTTTCATACATGGTTTGAATAATACCAAAGCTGTAATTTTCATCTTGTTTCCATGGGCTATGGCTATAAATACCTGGAAGTAAATATAGAGTAAGAAAACCGATAAAAAGCAGTAAAACACCCCGTCGTAACGTGATGAATTGTATATTTCTATTTGGCATATTTATTTAATACTTTAGTTTGTTATGATAAAAACAATAACCATGTTGAATAATAATTACATTTATATATTAAAAACAATATTCACTCAGTAATGGATATTTATATTTTTCTGTTAATAAATAATATTATTTTATGACGTGCGCTTAAATTATTTTACCATGAAATAATAATGAGTTAGCTAAACGTTTTGTAAGCAAATATTCTGTGATTGTACCAAAGAAAATAATCAAAGAGCCTAAACAAAGTCTATATGAAAATGAGTTAGTTGTTTTTACCTGGCTTTATTTTTAACAAAGGATAAAAAATAATAAGTATAATTAACAGAACGGCCTTTATTACAGGGGTATTTATTCTATTTTTTGTGGTGAAAAATGGGTTGCATGTAGACAAAAAAACTAAAAACACTTGATCATTGGCCCGTTTTCGAACGATAATTGCTCTCCTCACAATACGCCTTATTCTTATTTTTAAGCCAAACGATTGCGCCATTGTTTTGATTGAGTTTTTTCCCTCAGTCAATTTAGCTTTTAGAAAAACGTAATCGTTTACGTCAGCAGGTGTGTGATAAGTCAGCAAGATGGGCATACAAACTTACTGGCTTTTAAAATGTTCGTTTACCATTAACAGCAGAGGTACACCATGTCAGGCCAACAGGCTTCATCCAATTGCAAATTGGATTCATTTTTTAAGATCACCGCGCGCGGCTCTTCCGTTCGTCGTGAGATCATCGCAGGGTTAACGACATTCTTAGCGATGGTTTATTCTGTTATTGTTGTACCTGGTATGTTAGGGCAGGCTGGTTTCCCGCCTACTGCTGTGTTTATTGCAACTTGTTTAGTGGCAGGTTTTGGTTCATTACTAATGGGGTTATGGGCAAATTTGCCGATGGCCATTGGTTGTGCCATTTCACTTACCGCTTTTACTGCTTTTAGCTTAGTTTTAGGTCAGCAAATTAGTATTCCTGTTGCGTTAGGCGCAGTATTTCTCATGGGGTGCTTATTCACAATTATTTCTGTAACAGGTATTCGTAGCTGGATTTTACGTAATATGCCAATGGGCATTGCTCACGGTACAGGGATTGGTATCGGTTTGTTTTTATTATTAATCGCGGCAAATGGTGTCGGCTTAGTGATCAAAAACCCAAATCCAGGTTTACCTGTGTCATTGGGTGAATTTACCTCTTTCCCTGTTTTAATGTCTCTAGCCGGTCTTGCCGTTATTTTCGGATTGGAAAAACGCCGTGTACCAGGTGGCGTGTTATTAGTGATTATTGCTATTTCCATCATTGGTTTGATTTTTGACCCCGCAGTGAAATATCAAGGCCTGTTTAAATTACCATCATTGGGTGACGATGGCCTTTCTTTGGTGTTCAACATGGACATCATGGGGGCGCTACAACCAATGGTATTGCCAAGTTTATTGGCATTGGTAATGACGGCAGTATTTGATGCGACGGGAACCATTCGTGCAGTGGCTGGGCAAGCTAACTTATTAGATAAAGACGGTCAAATCATTGATGGCGGGAAAGCATTAACCGCTGACTCTGTGAGCAGCATTTTTGCAGGTGCAATTGGTGCTTCACCCGCGGCGGTTTATATTGAGTCCGCTGCAGGGACAGCCGCTGGTGGTCGTACCGGCTTAACCGCTGTTGTTGTCGGTGTTTTATTCTTGTTAATTCTATTCTTATCTCCATTGTCATACCTCGTACCAGCTTATGCGACAGCACCCGCACTGATGTATGTTGGCTTGTTAATGTTAAGTAACGTTTCAAAATTAGACTTTGATGACTTTGTTGATTCAATGTCTGGCCTGTTGTGTGCAGTGTTTATCGTCCTGACGTGCAATATCGTAACGGGCATTATGCTTGGCTTTGCCGCGTTAGTGATTGGACGTATTTGCGCAGGTGAATGGCGCAAACTGAATATCGGAACTATCGTGATTGCAGTGCTTTTAGTGGCATTTTATGCTGCCGACTTGGCAATCTAAAGTTAATTCTATTTACAAGGCGGGGGTTGTTACCGCCTTGTAACGCATTATTTTGATTAATCGCAATGTATAAATTTTTTTCCCATAGAGCGGTAGCTAAGGATAGAATAGATATAGAGCGGTAAATTAAGTGGGTGTGCTGTTTTCCACTCGTAGCCGCTTGATTGTCATAATCGAGGTCTGGACGGTGCTATCTCTTACTATGCGGCGGCAGGCAATTTTGAGTTCTGGTCGTCTGGTTAATCAGTAAGGGCAACATGGAAATTTTCTTTACTATTCTTATTTTGATTTTAGCCGTCTCTGTTTCAGGGGTTGCCGCTAAAATTCTTCCTATCCGTATTCCGCTTCCACTTATTCAAATCGCGATTGGTGCATTGTTGGCTTGGCCGCAATTTGGCTTGCATGTCACCTTTGATCCTGAATTGTTTATGGTTCTATTGATCCCACCTTTGCTGTTTGTTGATGGTTGGAAAACACCCACTCGCGAATTTTTCCAAAATGGACGAGAAATTTTTATTCTCGTACTGGTTTTGGTCTTAGTTACTGTTGTGGGAATGGGGTTCCTCATTCACTGGTTACTGCCTAGCATTCCATTGATTCCTGCCTTTGCACTTGCTGCGGTACTTTCGCCAACAGATGCGGTTGCGTTGTCTTCTATCGTTGGAAAAGGGCGAATTCCGAAGCGTATGATGAGTGTCCTTGAAGGTGAAGCATTAATGAACGATGCTTCTGGTCTGGTGGCATTGAAATTTGCTGTTGCTATTGCGATGGGTACCATGGTGTTTAGTGCATCAGGGGTGACCATTGAGTTCTTCAAAGTTGCCGTAGGGGGCTTATTAGCAGGGATTATTGTAACGTGGCTGTACAGTAAATCCTTGCGGCTAATGAGCCGCTGGAGTGGCGATGACCCTGCAACGCAAATAGTCTTTATGTTATTGCTACCATTTGCTTCATACATGATTGCTGAACATATTGGTTTTTCAGGTATTTTAGCCGCTGTTGCAGCAGGGATGACCATCACTAAATCTGGCGTGATCCGCAATGCACCACTCGCGATGCGTTTACGTGCAGATAGCGTTTGGTCGATGTTAGAGTTTGTATTTAACGGTTTAGTTTTCATCATGTTAGGGCTGCAGTTGCCAGGTATATGGGAAACATCAGTTATTCAAGCCGATCTCGATCCAAGCGTTGAAACATGGATGTTATTTACCGCAGTTGCCACTATTTATTTTGCCTTGTTACTACTACGCTTTTGTTGGCTGTGGCTGATGAAAAGGTTTAGCCGTCTGTTCTTAAAGAAAAAACCGCTGCAATTTGCTAATTATACTGTGCGTGAACTGTGGTTGGCTTCATTTGCGGGGGTGCGCGGGGCGATTACCTTAGCCGGTGTGCTCTCTATACCGCTATTTTTAACGGATGGGTCACCGTTCCCAGCCCGTTATCAGCTTGTGTTTATCGCCGCAGGGGTTATTTTATTCTCCATTTTTGCGGGGGTAATCGCATTGCCGCTATTGCTACATAATTTCAAAGTGGGTGATAAAGAAGCGGATGCCAACGAAATTCGAATGGCGAAGGCGAAAATGGCTGAAGTAGCGATTGTCAGTTTGAATAAAATGGAGGAGCGTTTATCTGCGGACGTGGATGAAAAGCTCGATTCAGAAGATATCAGCGAGGTCGCTTCCCGCGTAACAGGTCACTTAAGGCGCCGTACAGCAGGGCAAGATGAAATTGAACATAACTTGCAAATTGAAGACCTTGAACGTCGTTTCCGTCTGACGGCATTGCGCGCTGAACGTGGCGAACTCTATCACTTGCGTGCGACGAAAAAAATCAGTAATGAAACTCTACAATCTTTATTGATCGATTTGGATTTATTAGAAGCTGTACTGATCGAAAAAGAGCATTAAAACGAAAAACCGAGTATTCTACTCAACATTCTTTAGTTTGAGACAGAATACAGCATTATGTGGTTACTCGTTATTACGACGCTGCTTTGGGCAGCGTCTTTTAGTTTAATTGGTGAATATTTAGCGGGCCAAGTCGATAGCTGGTTTTCCGTATTGGTGCGTGTTGGCCTTGCTTCACTGGTATTCCTACCTTTCCTACGTTGGCGTCAATTTAGTGCTAAAGTGATTTCACTTTACATGTTAGTGGGCGCTTGTCAGCTAGGGATCATGTATCTATTTGTTTTCCATGCTTATCAATATCTTACTGTAGCGGAGTTTCTCCTCTTCACGGTATTAACACCGCTGTATGTCACGCTAATTTATGATTTATTAGAGCGTCAGCCACTGCGTAAAGGGTATTTATTTAGTTCTTTACTGGCGGTGATTGGTGCTGCAATTATTCGCTATGACCATTTAAGTGAGTCGTTCTGGTTAGGGCTCTTGTTCGTGCAATTAGCCAATATCTTTTTTGCTATCGGGCAGGTGGGGTATAAGCGTTTGATGGAGATACATCCCATTCCTCAACATCAGGCTTTCTCGTGGTTCTATCTGGGCGCAACCTTAGTAGCACTTATTGGCTGGTTGCTGTTTGGTAATAAATCCATGATGCCAACCACAAATCTCCAATGGGGAGTACTACTGTGGCTTGGTGTTGCTGCATCAGGTATTGGTTATTTTATGTGGAACTATGGGGCGACAAAAGTGGATGCTGGAACCCTTGCTATCATGAATAACATGATGGTCCCAGCTGGTCTATTAGTGAATTTCGCCATTTGGCAGCAACATCCTAATTGGTTGAGTTTTACCATTGGATCGAGCCTAATAATTGCGTCTCTTTGGGTGCATAAGCGCTGGATACTTTCGCGGGCTTCACATACGAAAGGTTCTCCACCGCATGATCCGTCGCGGTCTCGGTAAATGCCTCAATAGCTGGCTGGCGCTGTTCTCCCTCACGGCATGCAGCGTACAGCCGGCTCCACAACCCATTTCCTAACGTTTTAGTCTTAATCAACCCTTGTTTTTCAAAGGAATCGACTGCCCAATGGGGTAATGCTGCGATACCCATTTTGGCTGCCACCATTTGAATTAAAATCAGTGTGTTATCTACATTTTTTACGTTCGGTGAAACGCCTGCGGGTTGCAGAAAATGACGCCAAACATCAAAACGCTCCCGTTGTACAGGGTAGAGCAGTAAGGTCTCATCCGCCAAATCGTGTGGCGCTATTTGTGGTTTTTTCGCGAGCGGGTGATCACTTGCCACAATCAGTTTTACTTCATAATCAAACATTGGCGTGTAATGAATACCTTGGTCAGGCAGGATATCTGAGGTCATCACAAGGTCGAGCTCTCTTGAAAGCAACTCAGGTTGCGGGTCGAAAGTCACACCTGATTTAAAATCGACGCTCACTTGCGGCCAAGTCTGCCTAAATTGCTGTAACGCAGGTGTTAACCATTGGATGCAGCTGTGGCACTCGATAGCAATACGCAGCGCGCAAACTCCCGGCTCATTGCAGACACGGATGGCATCTTTGACTAATGGCAGTACTTGTTGTGCCAATTGTAATAACACTTCACCTTGTGGCGTAAAACGTAATGGCTGGCTTTTTCTCACAAATAAGCGAAAGCCTAATCGATGCTCTAAATCACTAAACTGATGTGATAGAGCCGATTGCGTTTGGTGCAAGTGTGTCGCTGTTGCCGCTAATGAACCGTACTGGCTGAGCGCTTGCAATGTTTTTAAATGTTTTAATTCGATCATGAGAAACCTTCACAGTGACAATGAAATATTTGCGCTTGTGCTTTATACAGTACCTGTTGATTATGGATGTGTAAACATCTAGACGGCTAAATATTTTAAGGGGTCAATATGTCTGTTATAAATCATACACTTGGTTTTCCACGCGTCGGTTTGAAAAGAGAGCTAAAACGAGCACAAGAAGATTATTGGGCAGGCAAGATTGACCAATCTGCGCTTTTAGCGGTAGGTCATGAGTTGCGTGTTCGTCATTGGGAACAGCAAAAAAATGCGGGTGTTGAGCTATTACCCGTTGGTGATTTTGCTTGGTATGACCAAATTCTGACAACCAGTTTACTATTAGGCAACGTGCCACCACGCCATCAAAATGAAGACGGCGCTATTGATTTGGACACTTTATTTAGAGTTGCCCGTGGTCGTGCACCAACAGGGACACCTGCACCAGCAGGTGAAATGACAAAGTGGTTTAACACGAATTACCACTACATCGTGCCTGAGTTCCAAAAAGGGCAAAAATTCGCCTTATCTTGGAATCAATTGTTTGATGAAGTTGACGAAGCTCTTGCATTAGGGCACAACGTTAAACCCGTCATTGTAGGGCCAATTACTTACCTGTGGTTAGGGAAGGTCAAAGGCGAACCATTTGATCGCTTATCATTGCTGAATGAATTATTGCCAGTTTACCAACAAATATTGGCGCGTTTAGCTGAAAAAGGCATTGAATGGGTGCAAATTGACGAACCCGCATTAGTGTTAGATTTACCAGTTGAGTGGCAACACGCATACCAATCGACCTATCAAACGCTATCCGGCCAAGTAAAGCTACTACTTACCACGTATTTTGATGGTATTGGCCATCATTTAGATATCATCAAACAATTACCAGTGCAGGGCTTGCATGTAGATGTTGTGGCGGGGTCAGATGATATTGAAAAACTGCACCAAGCGCTGCCTGCTGACTGGGTTTTATCACTAGGCGTGATTAATGGGCGCAATGTATGGAAAGCCTCTCTGGGTGAAAAATTTGCCCAAGTAAAACCGCTGTTAGGTCAGCGTTCAGTATGGGTGGGAACCTCCTGTTCACTGTTGCACAGCCCCATTGATTTGAATGATGAAACGCGTTTAGATGCGGAAGTGAAAAGCTGGTTTGCGTTTGCATTACAAAAATGTGAAGAGCTTGCCCTACTGAGTAAAGCGCTCAATCAACCCACTGAGGCAAACATCGCATCGTTAGAAACATACAGCGCACCAATTCGTGATCGTAAAACATCAACTCGAGTGAATAATGTCACGGTTGCACAACGTTTAGCGGCAATTCGTGAGGGGGATACAGAACGTGCTATCCCATATCCTCAACGTGCACAGCTTCAGCGTGAGCGTTTCAACTTACCATTATGGCCAACGACCACGATCGGTTCTTTCCCTCAAACCAGTGAAATCAGGACGTTACGGTTAGATTTCAAAAAAGGTAATGTGGATAAAAATAATTACCGTACAAATATTAGCGAGCACATCAAACAGGCGATTAAAGAACAAGAAATTTTGGATATCGACGTTCTGGTGCACGGTGAAGCTGAACGTAACGACATGGTCGAGTATTTCGGTGAACAATTTGATGGTTATGTGTTTACACAAAATGGCTGGGTACAAAGCTATGGCTCGCGTTGTGTGAAGCCCCCAGTGATTATTGGCGATATTAGCCGTCCAGAGGCCATTACCGTTGAATGGGCGAAATATGCACAATCACTAACGGAAAAACCTGTCAAAGGCATGTTAACGGGCCCTGTCACTATCTTGTGTTGGTCATTCCCACGTGAAGATGTCAGCCGTGAAACCATCGCAAAACAAATTGCGCTTGCGCTGCGTGATGAAGTGGATGATTTACAAAAAGCAGGCATTGGTATTATTCAGATTGATGAGCCAGCGTTACGTGAAGGCTTGCCACTGCGTAGAGACGAGTGGACGGCATACTTAACATGGGCTGTTGATGCTTTTAAACTGAGCGCCGCGATTGCTGAAAATGACACGCAAATTCATACCCATATGTGTTATTGCGAATTCAATGACATCATGGATTCGATTGCCGCGCTAGATGCAGATGTGATTACCATTGAAACATCACGTTCAGATATGGATTTATTGGATGCATTTGAAAATTTTGATTATCCAAATGAAATTGGACCAGGTGTGTACGACATTCACTCACCGAATGTGCCGAATGTAGAATGGATTGTCGCATTACTCAGAAAAGCAGCAAAACGTGTTCCTGTTGAGCGTTTATGGGTCAACCCAGATTGTGGATTAAAAACCCGTGGTTGGACGGAAACTCGCCAAGCCTTAGCTAATATGGTTGAAGCTGCGAAACTGCTAAGAAATGAGCATACATCTTAAATACGGGATAAAAGGCAGGGTTTCCTGCCTTTTGGAATGTGCCGGTGGTTAACGCATTAACCAAATAATTTTGACTTCAACAGGTTCATGCCAATAGAAGCAAGGTCAAGGCTCTCAGGTAGCTCGCCATTTGGTGTTGCACTGTCAACCAGTTGAGGCAGGTATTTTGCCACTAAATCTGAGGTTGATTGTGTATCTAAGCCTACAGATTGCGCGAGCTCTTGAATATTAACGTTACCAAAAACTTGCATTAATTGGCTTCCATCAATCGGTAAATTTGCCCCTTCGCTAATCCACGAAGTAATAATGCCACCTAAGCCTTGCTCGTTAAATTTATCAACGACACCAGACAGACCACCTTGGTTTTCAATCCACTTAATAACGGATTGAAACTGTTGCATTTTATCGCCTGCAACCATGCCTAACATTTGATCTAATAGCCCCATTTTTGACTCCTAGGTAACATGCCAATTGATGCTCTCATTCATAGTATGGAGCATTATTCGAAAAATTGTAGGTCGCTATTTTGATCAATTTATTTTTCAGGTCAATGAAAATGAGCCATTGTCGATAACTAAATGTATAAAAACATAATTTAATGTTTTGAATGAAAGCTATTAACCCAAAAATTATAAGGTAACTTATCAGTAAGAAGGCAGGCGAAGTTCTCTCTAATACATTTTCGATAATCGCGTACATTCATCTATACTGATTGCATCTTAGCCCGATTTTGGCTGTAAGGTGTTTTTTATGTGACATTAATCACATTTTATTGAAAATAAAATGATGATGCTTTCATTAAAAGAGACACTCATCACTAAATTGACCTGCACTTATCGCTATATTAATAGCAGCTAAACAATTCAATGATGCCATTGTGTAAAGGAGTTTGATATGTCTGACGTTTTCCACTTAGGTTTAAAGAAAAGTGACTTACAGGGTGCAACCGTCGCGATTGTTCCTGGGGATCCTAACCGTGTTGAAAAAATTGCACGTCTGATGGATAACCCTGTGCATCTTGCGTCATTGCGTGAATATACCTCTTGGCGTGGTGAGCTTGATGGTAAAGCTGTCATTGTTTGCTCAACGGGTATTGGTGGTCCATCTACCTCTATTGCAGTCGAAGAGTTGGCACAATTAGGGATCCGTACTTTCCTACGTATTGGTACAACAGGTGCAATCCAAGAAGATATCAATGTGGGGGATGTATTAGTCACTACAGGTGCAGTACGTTTAGATGGTGCGAGCCAGCATTTTGCACCACTTGAATACCCAGCCGTGGCTGATTTTGATTGTACTAATGCATTATTTGCTGCGGCAAAAGATGCGGGAGCAACCGTCCATGTGGGTGTAACAGCCTCTTCAGATACCTTCTACCCAGGTCAAGAGCGTTATGATACCTATACTGGCCGTGTTATGCGCCATTTCAGAGGCTCAATGAAAGAGTGGCAAGATATGGGCGTCATGAATTATGAAATGGAATCAGCAACGTTACTGACCATGTGCTCAAGCAGTAAAGGTCTACGTGCAGGTATGGTTGCAGGGGTCATTGTTAACCGTACACAACAAGAAATCCCAAATGAAACATTACTGAAGAAAACAGAAGGTAATGTGCTAAGTATTGTTGTTGAAGCGGCACGTCGCTTACTGTAGTCAATGATTTACTGGCTCGCCTATTTAAAAATTCACTCGGTTGTGGAAAGACAATAGGCGGGCTTAGTTTTGCTCCTAAGTTATTCACTCTAGATATAACCCCGACAAATTTTTAACAATTTGTAATGAATTTCCAGAAAATATCCTGATCCTCTTATGCGTTAGATCTGTTATTGTCATAAAAACAATTATCAATATTATGTGCCCTTTAATCGTTTGGGTTGCATCTTTTTTATTCGCAACTTGAACGTGTGCTGTGGGCAAAAGGAATAATTATGTCAACAACACCTTATCTTCACCCCTCCGTCCTTCCACTCAAAGGTGGCATTAATTTTCGCGATTTAGGCGGGAAAAAGCTATCAAATGGCAATAAAATCAAACCTGGTGTGCTGTTTCGTTCAGGAGCATTAGACCGTTTAACTCAAGATGATGAAACTGTTTTACAATCACAAAATCTTTTTCAAATCATTGATTATCGTGACGAAGTTGAAATTATTGCTAAGCCTGATGTCGTATGGCAAGGGGCGCATTATGTTCATGCTCCAGCAAATCCATTAGCGAAAGAAGTCACCGCAAACTTAGATAAACTCACGCCAGAGATATTGGAACAATTTGATCCACAAGCCTTTATGTTCCGTTTGTATGAATTATTACCACTGAATAACCCTGCTTACCATCAGCTGGTGAGCATGCTACAACAACCAGAAAAAGGCGGGGTTGTTCAGCACTGTGCAGTCGGGAAAGACCGTACTGGCGTAGGTTCGGCGCTGGTTTTATTTGCGTTAGGTGCTGACCTAGACACAGTAATGGAAGACTATTTACTCACTAATGAAACTTTAGCGCCATATCGCAAGCACCTACTTGAAGAACACGCAAAAACCATGAGTGAAAGTGTGCTGAAAAAGTTTGAGTATGTGTATTCAGTTCGTGAAGAGTTCTTACAAACAGCTCTAAAAAGCATTGAAAAACAATATGGTAATGTGGATAAGTGGTTGGAAGCTGATTTTGGCCTAGGCCTAAAACAGCGTGAAGAGTTGCAGCAACACTTTCTCGAATAATTGATGTTACTTTGGCTGATGTTGTGTGAGTAAAGGAATGACTACATAACTCAGCTGAATTTATTATCCTGTTTAATCTTGATTTATACGTTTTTCGCTACTGTAATACATCAAACCATTGATGAAAGGAATGTGCTGTGACGCTCAATGAAATAGTGACCGTTGTGACGGACTTTACTCGCGAACATGAAGTATGGGCGCTACCAATTATTTTCTTTCTCGCCTTTGGTGAATCTCTCGCTTTCTTATCACTTCTTTTACCTGCAACAGTGATACTGCTTGCGCTTGGCGCTTTGATTGGCGAAAGCAATATTGTTTTTTGGCCTATTTGGTTGGCTGCTGCATTAGGTGCATTCTTTGGTGATTGGCTTTCTTACTGGTTTGGCTTTCATTACAAAGAAAATGTACGCAAAATGTGGCCAATTTCCCGTAACCCACAAATGATTGATAAAGGACAAGTTTTTTTTGATCGCTGGGGGATCTGGGGGATCTTTTTTGGTCGCTTCTTCGGGCCATTGAGGGCAGTTGTACCCTTAGTTGCAGGGATCTGTGCAATGCCGCAGCGCCATTTCCAACTTGCCAATATTGCCTCTGCGATGATCTGGGCATTTGGCATACTTGCCCCAGGGGCACTAGGCCTTAAATGGTTTGCGAGCTGGATAGGCTAAGCTTGCGAAGCGGCTCGCAAATAAACGGCTGTAAATGAAATTACCTCTGGACACTTATACAGTATCCCATTACCTTACACTAGATTTTGTAAAGTAAGGATTTAATCGTGGATACCTCTCTTTTATATGCCGTTATTGGTGCGTTGAGTGGCATTTTAGTCGGTGGTTTAGCGACGTGGTTCTCTATTGCCCAAAAAATCACGCATAAAGATCAAGAATTGCAACAGGCTTATCGGCAACTTGCAGCCAGTGATGAAAAAAATGTGCATCTTGCTCAGTGGAAAGAGGAGTATGACAGGCTTGATCAAGAGCTTCGTACACAACGTGATATTAACCGAGAGCAAGAGGCTGAATTACGTGAAGTCATCACTCGGTTAGAGCAAAATCAGCTCGCTAACGAAGAAAAACAACGTATTTTACAAAACAGTGAGCAGCGCTTGACGACTCAGTTTGAAAATTTAGCGAATCGTATTTTTGAGCAAAATGAGCGCCGAGCTTCAGAACAGCAGCAAAAAAGTTTATTAGCAATGTTATCGCCTTTTCGCGAACAATTAGACGGCTTTCGCCAACAAGTTCAACAAAGTTTTGGTGAAGAAGCAAAAGAAAGGCATACGTTGGCTTATGAAATTAGGCAGTTGCAGCAACTCAATAACCAAATGACCAAAGAGGCCGTTAACCTCACGCGTGCACTGAAAGGGGATAACAAGATACAGGGTAATTGGGGGGAAACTATCCTAACTCGTATCTTAGAAGTTTCTGGTTTGCGCGAAGGCAGTGAATTTGAAACCCAAGTTAGCATCAATACGGGGTATAATAGCCGCTACCAACCTGATGTCATTATCCACCTGCCTGAAGGTAAAGATGTGGTTGTGGATGCCAAAATGTCACTGGTGTCTTACGAGCACTATTTCAATAGTGAAGACCCACATGAACAACAACAAGCGTTAAAAAACCATGTCGCTTCCATTCGTAACCATATGCGAATGTTGAGCCGAAAGGATTATCATCAGTTACCGGGAATTCGTTCACTGGATTACGTTTTAATGTTTATCCCTATTGAACCTGCCTATTTGCTGGCTTTGAAAGAAGCGCCCGAGTTACTTGATGAAGGGATAAAGCAAAATATCATGTTAGTTTGTCCATCCACCTTGCTAGTGGCGGTTCGAACAATTAATAATATATGGCGCTATGAGCGGCAAGGGCAAAATGCCCAAGAAATTGCGGATAAAGCAGCAAAAATGTACGACAAGCTGCGTTTATTTGTGGATGATATGCAAGTTTTAGGCTCCAGCCTTGATAAAGCGAATAATACTTACCATTCGGCGATGAAACGCCTTGCTCAAGGGCGAGGTAACTTGATTAGCCAAGCGGAAAGTTTTAAGGAGCTTGGGGTAGAGATAAAACAACCTATTGAGCCTCAACTTGTTGAGCGGTCAGATTCGCCTAATTGTGCGGAATCGTAGACTTCTGATAGGGTTTTACCTCAAAGGCTGTTACACTTCCTACAAAGTTTGAATTATAAGCAGGCATAAGAGAAATGACTGAACCAACTAAAGAAACCATTGATTTTGGTTTCCGCACTGTCGGCAAAGAGGACAAAGCTGGCTTAGTAGCGAATGTTTTTCACTCTGTAGCATCAAAATATGACTTAATGAATGACCTGATGTCATTTGGTATTCATCGTATCTGGAAACGTTTCACTATCGAAGCAAGTGGTGTACGCCGTAACCAGCGCGTGCTGGATCTTGCTGGTGGAACAGGGGACTTAACCGCAAAATTTTCACGTTTAGTCGGCGAAAAAGGGGAAGTCGTTCTGGCTGATATTAACGACTCCATGCTGAAAATGGGGCGTGAAAAATTACGCGACCTCGGCATTGTGGGAAATGTTAATTATGTTCAAGCTAACGCAGAAGAACTCCCATTCCCAGATAACCATTTTGATTGCATTACCATTTCTTTTGGCTTGCGGAACGTTACCGATAAAGACAAAGCACTACGTTCAATGTTTCGAGTGCTAAAACCAGGTGGTCGTTTACTGGTATTAGAGTTCTCAAAACCAGTCATTGAGCCACTGAATAAAGCTTATGATGCCTATTCATTCCATATCTTACCGCGTATTGGTCAAGCCATCGTCAACGATCCTGATAGCTATCGCTATTTAGCAGAATCAATCCGTATGCACCCTAATCAAGAAACCTTGAAAGGGATGATGGAGAATGCAGGTTTTGAGCAAGTTTCTTATACCAATATGACTGGTGGCATTGTCGCATTGCATAAAGGGTTTAAATTCTAAGATGGAAGCGCCATCAGTAAATAGCGAAACTCAGCATACGGTTTTATATTCTTTGATAACAGCAATGATGGAAACCTCTCTTAACCATATGCTGTTTAAAGAAAAAGTGTTACAGCCCGCAAGAATGCGCTTGGCGGGCAAAGTGATGTCCATTGAACTAAAAGAGCTCAATAAAACACTGACCCTAATTTTTGCTGAAAATCATGTTGATGTACTGAGTGAATGGACTGAAGCGGCTGATTGCACAATCAAAACGTCATTGTTTACGTTAGTGAAGCTTAAAGATAAACAGCAACTATCTCAACTCATCAATCGTGGTGATATCGTGATTGAAGGGGATATGCAGATAGTCCAACATTGGTCTTCATTGTTAGATTTGGCGATTTGGAACCCTGCTCACTATCTATCACCTTATATTGGTGATGTTGCCGCTGAAGGGCTAAGTAAATTGCTGAACAAAGGCGTTTGTCTTGCATCTCATTTCGTTAAACGCCAAAAGACTTATGTAAAAGATACACTGGTTGAAGAGTGGAAAATGGCGCCTAGCCAACTTGAACTCGCGCATTTTAGTGACGAAATTGAGCAAATTGAGAGCTCAATGAGTACGCTGGAACAACGGCTAAGCCAGTTGGAGGAGAAGAATGACACCCAGTGAATTAAAACGACTTTACTTCATTGTTCGGGTTTTTCTCTCTTACGGATTAGACGAGTTAATCCCCAAAATTAAGCTTACGTTGCCACTTCGTATTGGCCGCTTAGGTTTCTTTTGGATAAGAAATAAACATAAAGATAAAGACTTAGGCGAAAGGCTTCGACTCGCGTTGCAAGAGTTAGGCCCTGTTTGGATCAAATTTGGCCAAATGTTATCAACTCGCCGTGATCTCTTTCCGCCAGCAATTGCTGACCAACTCTCTCTATTGCAAGACAAAGTTGCCAGTTTTGATGGTAAATTAGCGCGTGGTTATATTGAAGAGTCTTTAGGTGGGCCGCTTGAGCAATGGTTTGATAACTTTGATGAACAAGCACTTGCCTCTGCATCTATCGCTCAGGTTCATACCGCTATTTTAAAAGAAAATGGTAAAGATGTTGTTATCAAGGTCATTCGCCCAGATATTTTACCCATTATTAAAGCGGACATTAAGCTCATGTACCGTATTGCAAATTGGGTGCCTTTGTTACCAGATGGGCGCCGTTTGCGTCCAAAAGAAGTGGTTCGCGAATACGAAAAAACATTAATTGATGAGTTGAATCTTTTACGTGAATCGGCGAACGCCATTCAACTACGACGTAACTTTGAAAACAGCTCTATGCTGTACATCCCAGAAGTGTACCCAGATTATTGCCGTGAAAATGTCATGGTAATGGAACGCATTTATGGGATCCCCGTTTCAGATATTGCTGCGCTAAAAGCGCAGGGAACCAATATGAAGTTGTTGGCTGAACGCGGTGTAAAAGTCTTTTTTACTCAAGTGTTTCGCGATAGCTTTTTCCATGCTGATATGCACCCTGGGAATATTTTCGTTAGCTATGAGCACCCTGAAGATCCACTGTATATCGGTATTGACTGTGGCATCGTCGGTTCGCTAAATAAAGAAGATAAGCGTTATTTGGCTGAAAACTTTATCGCATTTTTCAATCGTGATTATCGTAAAGTTGCCGAGCTTCATGTGGATTCTGGCTGGGTTCCACAAGATACTAATGTCGAAGATTTTGAATTCGCCATTCGCACTGTATGTGAACCTATCTTTGAAAAGCCATTAGCGGAAATTTCTTTTGGTC
This sequence comes from Providencia sp. R33, assembly GCF_019343475.1. Taxonomy (NCBI): domain Bacteria; kingdom Pseudomonadati; phylum Pseudomonadota; class Gammaproteobacteria; order Enterobacterales; family Morganellaceae; genus Providencia; species Providencia sp. R33. The sequence continues at coordinate 4,324,202 of NZ_CP072453.1, forward strand.
ATGTACTACTGAATTTATTTAACACGGCACGCCGTTTTAATATGGAAGTGCAACCTCAGTTAGTGCTATTGCAAAAAACATTATTGTATGTGGAAGGCTTAGGTAGGCAACTCTATCCTCAACTGGATTTATGGAAAACAGCAAAACCATTTTTAGAGGATTGGGTGCATAGCCAAGTTGGTTTACCCGCAATTACACAGGCACTGAAAGAAAAGGCGCCTTATTGGGCAGAAAAAATGCCTGAACTGCCCGATTTAATATATGGTGCGTTGAAACAACACAAATATTTGCAGTCAAATATTGAGCAACTTGCACAGCAACTGAAAGCTCAGCGTAGTAAACAACGCAAGTCGCAGTATCTATTAGGAATAGGGGCTACATTTATCCTTTGCGGTAGTTTATTCTTTATTTCTGATTTAACACGCCTTTCTGCAGTGTTTATGGCTGCTGGTGCTTTATCTTGGTTGCTTGGTTGGTGTAAAGCAGGCGAAAATTAAGTAAACTTTGTTTTGCGACAAGTTTATAAGGCTGTGAACATTTCCGTATTTTGTGTTGGTTGTATATAATAGACCTAATAACATTTGATCCCAAAACTATAGAGGTATTAACAATGGAATCAACTATTGCAATGGCTGCTTTTGGTAGCCCTTGGCAACTAATTATTATTGCTTTGCTTATTATTTTAATTTTCGGCACCAAAAAATTACGTTCTTTAGGTTCTGATTTAGGTGAGTCGCTCAAAGGCTTTAAAAAAGCGATGAGCGATGACGAAAAAGCGAAAGCAGAACAAGAAAAGCAAGATGCTGATTTTGCTACCAAAAACATTACAGAACAACAGGCTGCTGAGAAAAAAGAAAGCCCAGTTGAGAGCAAAAACAAAGAGCAGGGTTAAACCGTGTTTGACATAGGTTTTAGTGAACTGTTGCTTGTTGCTGTAATTGGTCTTGTTGTTTTAGGCCCCGAGCGCTTACCAGTGGCGGTGAGAACTGTCGCTGGGTGGATCCGTGCTATGCGCTCGATGGCTGCTAATGTACAAAATGAGTTATCGCAAGAGCTGAAATTGCAGGAACTGCAAGAGACGCTGAAAAAGGTTGAGGAGAAAGCTAATTTAGAAGCGCTTTCACCAGAACTAAAGCAGTCTATGGAAGAACTGCGTACAGCGGCTCAGTCGTTAAAAAGCGGCTATCAAGCAACAACAAATGATATTGAAACAGAGTTAAACAAAGCTAAAGAAATCACTGATAGCTATGATACCGCTGTCAAAGATGCGAAAAACAGCTCTGAACAGGCGCAAGAATCGGATCCAGATCCAGAATATGCGGCTAAAATGGCTGCTGTTGTTGAGGAAGTAAAAACTGAGGAATCAGCAAAAGCTGAAGAGCCAGTCGCTATAGAAACAACAGACCCGCAAGATACTAAAGCAAAAAACTCCAATCAAACCGAAAGTGAAAAATAACACATGGCTGTAAATGATACACAACCACTTATTAGCCACCTCATTGAACTTCGCAAACGGCTATTAAACTGTTTAATCACAGTTTTAATTGTCTTTGCAGCGCTCGCTTATTTTTCAAATGATATTTATCGGCTCGTTGCAGCCCCTTTGATTGATAAGCTGCCTGTGGGTTCGCAAATGAGTGCGACTGATGTGGCATCAACATTTTTTACCCCGATTAAATTAACAATGATGGTTTCGGTTTTTGTATCGATACCTGTTATTCTTTATCAAATTTGGGCATTTATTGCACCTGCACTCTATAAGCATGAGCGCAAGTTGATGCTGCCTCTGCTGGTTTCAAGTAGCTTCTTGTTTTATCTTGGAATGGCATTTGCTTATTTTGTCGTCTTCCCACTAGCATTTGGCTTCTTTGTTAAAACAACGCCAGATAGCGTTAATTTTATTCCTGATATTAGTAAGTATCTCAGTTTCGTTATGACCTTGTTTATGGCTTTTGGTGCTGCTTTTGAAGTGCCTATCGCCATTATCCTACTGTGTTGGACAGGGGTTACGACACCAGAGTCACTTAAACGTAAACGCCCATATATTCTTGTAGGGGCGTTTATCGTCGGGATGTTCTTAACGCCTCCAGATGTTTTATCCCAAACGCTACTTGCGGTTCCGATGTACTTACTCTTTGAGTTAGGTGTTTTACTGTCTAATTTCTACGTAGGTAAAGGAAGGAAACGACAGGAAGAAGGCGAAGAAGACGAAGAAAAAGAAGAATCTTAAGCTTAATAAAAGCATTGAGGTTCGGATTTTACTGATAATAAAAAGCCCATCGACGATGGGCTTTTTATTATCTTGAATTACTGCTCTGATGATTTTTTGAATTGTGTATTTTCGAGTGTTTTGGGGACGCTTTTATTTAAAATATTCAACAGAAGAATAGAGCGATACTCTCCATTGGGTTCGTCAAAGATAGCTTGAACACCTGCAAAAATACCGTCTGTAATTGTGACTTTATCGCCTGATTTAGGCAGGTCTGGTGCAACAGCATGGGTCATCGGCGCTAGCTGCAATAATTCAATAACCTCTTCTGGCACTTCAGTCGGTAATTGGCCAAAACGAATAAAATGGCTAACACCTCGAGTGGATTGAATTGTCGTTGTGTGAATTTCGTTATGATCAAATTTTACAAATAAATAATTAGGGAACAATGCTTCTTGCACTGTTGTTCTTTTGCCCCTAATAATTTTTTCCATCTCAGTCATGGGAGTCATACAAAGTACGCTCTGTCTATTTAGATGCTCAATAGCTCGTTCAATTTGGCCTCGTTTGCAATAAAGCAGATACCATTTTTCCATTTTTTGAATCTCACATGACAATAATATGTTTATGATAACAAATTACGACAGAACAATGTGACTAATGAATCTCTGCACAATATTATTCATATCGGTAAGCTAAAGTTATCAAGCTACTGCTTATATTAACTGTTATATAGAACCTAAGTCTGTAGGAGACACAATGGATATCTTTTTGTTGAGTAATGGTAAATTGTCAGGAAACCCTGTTTGGTTAAGTTATGCCTTATCTCGAATCCAAGAAACACTCGCGCGTAAAAACATTAAGTCCGCTGTTCTTGTTCCATATGCTGTTCTACGTGGTTCTCATGATGAGCGCGCAGAACAGCTTTCAGAAGCTCTTGGTATCAAAGTAACGACAATAGAACATTTCTCGAGCCCGGTTGAAGCTATTGAGCAAGCTGAATGTATTTTGGTTAGCGGTGGTAATACTTGGTGGCTAAACAAATGCTTGCATGAGAATGGCTTAATTGTAGCAATTCAACGTGCGGTCAGGGAACGCGGTGTTCCATATATTGGTTGGAGTGCGGGTTGTAATGTTGCAACACCAAGTATTCGTACAACCAATGATATGCCTGTCAGTAACGCTGCAATCATGCCATCTCTGGGGCTTTTTCCATTACAAATTAACCCTCATTATATTGATGCACACATTTCTGGGCATATGGGGGAAACTCGTGATGAAAGACTCCAAGAGTTTTGTGTGATTAACCCACATGAAGTGGTTGTTGCACTTAGAGAAGGCAGTGGCCTGCAAATTAAAGGTAATGAACTTCATTATTTCAGTGGAAAAAATGAAGGCTTTAAATTATTTCAGCACAACAAAACATTTCCTGAACAATTCGATACATTATTATTAGAAAAATTAGTCCCTTTTGATTGCCAGTAAAATGGTATACTAAACCAGAACAAGATTGATTTTTAAGTGATTTAGGCAGTAACTTGTAACCTTGGCTGGACGTCTTATAATGGGACTCCCTTTGTGATAGTAAAAGAAGATAATGAAATATCGTGACCTTAGAGATTTTATCGCGCAGCTGGAAAAGCAAGGCGAGTTAAAACGCATTACAATGGAAGTCGACCCTTATTTGGAAATGACGGAAATTGCAGATCGCACCCTAAGAGCAGGGGGGCCGGCCTTATTATTCGAAAATCCAAAAGGTTACAATATGCCTGTTCTGTGCAACTTGTTTGGTACAACCAAACGAGTTGCAATGGGAATGGGGCAAGAAGATATCAAAGCCCTTCATGATGTGGGTAAATTACTCGCATTTTTGAAAGAACCAGATCCTCCGAAAGGCTTTCGTGATTTGTTCGATAAGCTTCCTAAATTCAAACAAGTGTTGAATATGCCCGCTAAACGGCTAAGTTCTGCGCCTTGCCAAGAACAAATTTGGGCTGGTGAAGATGTCGATTTGACTAAAATCCCTGTCATGCATTGCTGGCCAGAAGATGCAGCACCACTAATTACATGGGGTCTTACGGTTACTCGAGGTCCGCATAAAGAGCGTCAAAATCTCGGTATTTATCGTCAGCAAGTTCTTGGTAAAAATAAAGTTATTATGCGCTGGTTATCCCATCGTGGCGGCGCACTTGATTTTCAAGAATGGTGCCAAGCGCATCCAGGGGAAAAATTTCCAGTTGCTGTTGCGCTAGGCGCGGATCCAGCGACAATTTTAGGTGCTGTTACTCCTGTGCCTGACACTTTATCCGAATACGCTTTTGCTGGTTTATTGCGCGGCAATAAAACAGAAGTTGTGAAGTGTATTTCTAATGATCTTGAAGTACCTGCGGGTGCTGAAATTATTCTTGAAGGTTATATTGAACCTGGCGAGATGGCACCAGAAGGGCCCTATGGAGATCACACGGGTTATTACAATGAAATTGATAACTTCCCAGTGTTCACCGTCACTCACGTGACTCAACGTCGTGATGCTATTTACCACTCGACATATACAGGCCGCCCACCTGATGAGCCTGCCGTACTTGGTGAAGCGTTAAATGAAGTTTTAGTCCCAATTTTACAAAAGCAATTTCCAGAAATTGTCGACTTTTATCTACCTCCTGAAGGCTGCTCATACCGTTTAGCCGTTGTCACAATGAAAAAGCAATATGCAGGACACGCAAAAAGAGTCATGATGGGGGTCTGGTCATACCTGCGCCAATTCATGTACACTAAATTTGTTATTGTTTGTGATGATGATATCAATGCACGCGACTGGAAGGATGTGATTTGGGCGATTACGACACGAATGGATCCCGCGCGGGATACCGTTATGATGGAAAATACCCCAATTGACTATCTTGATTTTGCTTCCCCAGTATCTGGTTTAGGTTCAAAAATGGGGCTTGATGCAACAAACAAGTGGCCAGGTGAAACAGACCGTGAATGGGGGCGCCCAATTGTCATGACTGAAAGCGTTAAATCTCGTGTTGATGATATTTGGGAACAATTGAAAATTTTTGAAAAATAAGAGGGAATGCATGGCAACTTTAAGCTGTAAAGTCACATCTGTCGAATCTATCACGGATACGGTTTATCGGGTTATCTTGTTGCCAGATGGTCCCTTTCATTTTAAAGCAGGTCAATATTTGATGGTCGTGATGGATGAGCGAGATAAGCGACCATTTTCAATGGCTTCTACCCTCTGTACTAAAGGCACCATCGAGTTACATATTGGTGCCTCAGAAATTAATTTATATGCCATGGCGGTAATGGATAGGATTTTAGATCAGCAACGTATTGATATCGATATTCCTCATGGCAAAGCGTGGTTTCGTGAAGATAGCCAAAACCCAATGATTCTAATTGCCGGGGGGACGGGGTTCTCTTATACCCATTCAATACTGCTTGCCGCTTTAGCGGAAAACCCTTTGCGTGATATCACATTTTATTGGGGAGGCCGCCAGTTAGAGCATTTGTATGATCTTGGTGAGCTTCAGGCCCTTAGTGAAAAATACCCAAGTTTAAAAGTGGTTCCTGTTGTTGAGCAGCCAGATGAATTATGGCGAGGCCGAGTAGGAACGGTACTTAGTGCAGTATTAGACGATTTTGGCGACCTTTCAGAGCACGATATTTATATTGCAGGCCGTTTTGAGATGGCAAAAAGTGCGAGAGATCGTTTTTGTAATGAGCGTGGAGCCAAAGTTGAACGGTTGTTTGGTGATGCTTATGAATTCATTTAATCTGTTTTAGTTCAAATCGTAGGGGGCTTCACTCTGCTCCCTTAGTTATCCTATGTTACATAGCCCCTAGAGATATCCTCACTTTCTGCTGTCTATAACCCTAACTATGGAGTTAAATTTGTCGAGGCGAACTAGTCAAAAAAGGCAAAAAAAACCCGCCCCTGACTAGGCGGGAACATCGACAAAAATGCAATGTTTTACGAAAAACGGCATCAAATTCGTTCAATAATTGTGGCGATCCCCTGACCAAAACCAATACACATTGTGGCTAAACCAAATTGCTTATCTTTTTGCTCTAACTGATTCAGTAGCGCAGTTGTGATCCGTGCCCCAGAGCAACCAAGTGGGTGACCCAGCGCAATAGCACCCCCACTTAGGTTTACTTTCTCATCGAAAAGACTTTCAGAGATATTCAATCCTTTTAAACATGCGATAGATTGAGCTGCGAATGCTTCATTTAATTCAATAATATCAATATCATTTAAAGATAAGCCGGCCCGTTTTAGCGCCATTTCAGTCGCGGGTACAGGGCCAAATCCCATAATAGATGGGTCACAACCGACAACCGCCATTGCTCTGACTTTAGCTCTCGGTTTTATACCATGTTGCTTAGCATAGCTTTCGCTACTGAGTAACATGGCGGATGCGCCATCTGATAACGCAGATGAATTCCCCGCAGTTACTGTGCCACTTACTGGGTCAAAAGCAGGGCGAAGAGCGGCTAAGCCTTGAAGGCTTGCATCTAAGCGAATGACTTCGTCATAATTTACGGAAATAAGATTTCCATCAGCATCGTGACCTTCAATAGCAACGATTTCATTGGCAAACTTGCCATTTTTTGTAGCAGCGGCAGCAAGTTGGTGAGATCTAAGCGCAAATGCATCTTGTTCTTCGCGACTAATTTTGTACATTTTGGCTAGCATTTCTGCGGTTAACCCCATTGCACCAGCGGCTTTTGCCACTCTCAAAGTGAGCTTTGGGTTAAAGTCGATGCCATGTGTCATAGGGACGTGCCCCATATGCTCAACGCCACCAATTAAAACTGAGTTTGCATCACCCGTCATAATTAATCGGCTTGCATCATGTAGTGCTTGCATTGATGAACCGCAAAGGCGGTTAACCGTAACAGCTGGCACTGTATGAGGAATATCGGTTAATAAAGCGGCATTTTTCGCAATGTTAAAACCTTGCTCTAATGTTTGCTGCACACACCCCCAAATAATGTCATTTAATTCTTTCTTACTTGCATTAGGGTTGCGTTCAAAAATTGCGTTCATAAGGTGTGCAGAAAGGTCTTCAGCTCTAACATGGCGAAATACTCCACCTTTTGAACGACCCATTGGTGTGCGTATTCCATCAATGATGACGACGTTTTCCATAAAATTAACCCCTCGCAACTTTTTTGAGATCAATAGCCACAACAGGAGGTTGTGGGTAATATGTGGCATTGGTAGCCGCTTTCGATTTTAAACCTTCAGGAGCTTGATAAAGTGGGCTCAATGATGCATATGTGTCTGTCATTTTTAAGTATGACTGGCTACCGAGAGTATCTAAATAGCAGAACACACCACCTCTAAATGGTGGGAAACCTAAGCCATAAACTAGAGCAATATCAGCGTCCGATGGGCTTTGAATAATGCCTTCCTCCAGACAACGAACGACTTCGTTTATCATTGGCGCCATCATTCGAGCGATAATCTCTTCTTTCGTAAATGAACGTTTAACTTTGCAGATAGAATTCAGTAGCTCATCAGTTTGTGGGTCATTAATTTTTTTAGGTTTTCCTTTTTTATCTTTTTCATATTGATAAAAACCCTTCCCATTTTTTTGGCCAAAACGCTGCTGTTCATACATCACATCAATCGCATTTTTAGCTGTTTTACTCATGCGCTCAGGGAAACCTTGAGCCATCACTTGTTCGGCATGGAAGGCAGTATCGATGCCAACAACATCAAGTAAGTAAGCAGGGCCCATTGGCCAACCAAATTCTTTTTCCATGACTCTATCGATTTCTCTAAAATCAGCACCGTCTTGGAGTAACAAATTGAAACCTGCAAAATAAGGAAATAGAACGCGATTCACAAAGAAACCAGGACAGTCATTCACCACAATGGGGGTTTTACCCATTTTATTGGCGTAAGCGACGACTTGTGCGATTGTATCGTCAGATGTTTGTGCACCACGAATAACTTCCACTAAAGGCATACGATGCACAGGGTTGAAGAAGTGCATTCCACAGAATTTTTCAGGGCGTTTTAGTGACTTAGCCAATGTGGAAATTGGAATTGTTGAAGTATTAGATGCCAATATCGTCTCTGGTGAAACAAGTGATTCCACTTCAGATAAAACTGCGGCTTTTATTTTAGGATTTTCAACGACTGCCTCGACAATGATTTGGCTATTCTCAATACCACTATAAGATAGTGAAGGGTGAATCGCGGCTAAAGTTGTCGCCATTTTAGCTGCATTAATCCGCCCTCGCTCAAATTGGTTATTCAGCAGTTTTTGTGCTTCTTCAATACCAAGCTCTAAAGATTTCTCGTTGATATCTTTCATCAAAACAGGAACGCCTTTACTGGCCGATTGGTAGGCAATACCTCCCCCCATAATACCAGCACCTAAAACGGCGGCTTGACTTGGTGTTTTAACATTTTGAGCAAGTTTTTTGCTATTAGATTTAATTTGTTGATCATTAAGAAAAATACTTACCAATGCGCGGGCAACATTACTGTGGGCGAGAGGAACAAAAGCTGCTGTTTCATGTTTTAATGCCTCATCACGAGTGCAATTTGCAGCTTTCTCGATGGTATTGACTGCCGTCATTGGGGCTGGGTAATGTTTCCCTGCGACTTGATATACCATGCCTTTTGCAACATTAAAACTCATGGTTTGCTCAAGTGGGCCTAATTGAAGAGGGGCTAGTTTAGGCTGACGCTTCTTCTGCCAATTAATATTACCCGCTATAGCTGATTCAATAACAGCTAAAGCAGATTGCGGTAGTTTTTCGGTTTCAACTACGGCATCAACTAAACCTAATTTGAGGGCTTGAGGCCCGCTGACATCTTTACCCGCCGTAATAATTTCCAGCGCGCTATCTAAGCCAATTAGCCTTGGCAAACGAACGGAACCCCCAAACCCTGGCATGATACCGAGTTTTGTTTCGGGTAAACCAATGCGTGCATCAGGGGATGCAATACGAAAATCTGTCGATAAAATACACTCACAGCCACCGCCAAGTGCATAACCATTGATTGCACAAATTGTAGGAACGGGGAGATCTTCAATGCGATTAAAGATGCTATTAGCGTATTGCAGCCATTCACTGAGAGTTTCTTTCGGTGCTTCAAATAATGAAAGGAATTCTTTGATATCGGCTCCAACGATAAAAGCCGATTTATCAGAACGGAAAATAACACCTTGCAGATCAGATTGTTGCTCAAGAACAGACACGGCTTCATCCAGTGAAGCAACGGTGTGGGTATCCAATTTATTGATTGGCCCTGGCGAGTTAAAAACCAGTTCTGCAATACCTTTTTTCAACCATTGAATATAGATTGTTTCACTTTGATAAAGCATTCTGTTCTCCTTTATATGATAAAGTTATCTGGTACGACCAGATGATTTAAGTGTGACTAGAATGTTAATTAATTGCAAACGGTTAATAACGAAATTGGAATCTTGGTCACAGCAATTAAGTTAAATAACGTTGATTTGAAATGATATTTTAATTATTAATCAATGGTTTAATTCGAGTTTGCAACAGAGTGCATATCCGTTAAGAACAGAACGTGATAAGCTTAGATTTTCTAATTAATGCTGAAAGGTTGAAGGAAATGGAAAAACTGACTGCACTCTACGCTGACCATATTAAAACGTTACAAAACAGAACTCAGCAAGTCTTACAGCGCAGCAAATTAGATGCCATATTGATTCATTCGGGTGAACCACTTCGCATCTTTCTTGATGATAGTGACTACCCATTTAAGGTTAACCCACACTTTAAAGCTTGGGTTCCTGTTACCGACGTTCCCCATTCTTGGTTATTAGTCGATGGTGTTAATAAGCCTAAATTATGGTTTTATTCACCCGTTGATTATTGGCACAGCGTTGAGCCGTTACCAAATGGTTTTTGGACGAAAGATGTCGAACTGATTCATTTAAAAAATGCAGATGATATCAAAGGGTTCCTTGCCAGCTTGCCAAAAAATAATGTTGCTTACATTGGTTCAGCGGCATCAAGAGCTGAATCTTTAGGCATCTCATTAGATAATATCAATCCAAAGCCAGTTCTAGACTATTACCATTTCCATCGTGCCTATAAAACAGACTATGAACTGTATTGTATGCGTGAAGCGCAAAAAATGGCAGTAAATGGCCACCTTGCCGCATTGGAAGCATTCCGTGCAGGAATGAGTGAGTTTGATATTAATGTCAGCTACTTACAATCAACAGGTCACCGCGATACTAACGTACCGTATGGCAATATTGTTGCGTTAAATGAAAATGCAGCTGTGCTCCATTACACTAAATTACAGCAATCTGTCCCTGCTGAATTAAGGAGTTTCTTGATTGATGCGGGGGCTGAATATAACGGTTATGCTGCTGATATTACGAGAACTTACGCTGCAAAAGGTAAAGATGAATTTGCTGAGCTGGTTGCGGATGTTAATAAAGAACAGCTTTCTCTCATTGATACAATTAAAGCGGGTGTCCGTTATACTGACTACCATGTAGATATGCATCACCGTATAGCTAAAATCCTTGCAAAACATGATATTGTTAATGGTATTAGCGAGGAATCAATGGTTGAGAATGGTTTAACGACACCGTTTTTGCCTCATGGTTTAGGGCATCCATTGGGTCTGCAAGTTCATGATGCGGCTGGCTTTATGCAAGACGATAGCGGAACACACCTTGCGGCACCAAAAATGTATCCTTTCTTGCGTTGTACTCGGGTTCTAGAGCCTAAAATGGTGTTAACTATTGAGCCAGGCCTTTACTTCATTGAATCACTGCTTTCATCGTGGAGAACGGGTGAGTTTAGTCAGCATTTTAATTGGGATAAAATTGAGTTCTTTAAGCCATACGGCGGTATTCGCATCGAAGACAATATCGTGATCCATGCGAATCGTATTGAAAATATGACTCGAGACCTGCATTTACGTTAATGAAACCTTATTTAATACCGGCAGAAACGATTTCTTTTACCGAAGAAATAAAAAAAAGCCGATTTATTACTTATTTAGCCCATACCGAGGGTATTGACGCGGCAAAAGATTATATTCAATCGATTAAGGCGCAATACCCTGATGCCCGGCACCATTGCTGGGCATTTGTTGCTGGCCGTCCTGATGACTCTCAACAGTTGGGTTTTTCTGATGATGGAGAGCCAACAGGAACGGCAGGTAAGCCTATAATGGCGCAACTTTTAGGAAGCCAATTAGGTGAGATCACCTGTGTCGTTGTACGCTATTTTGGTGGGATCAAGTTGGGAACGGGTGGGTTGGTAAAAGCCTACGGTAACGGTGTGCAGCAAGCGCTGAAAATATTACCGACAAAAACCAAAGTTCCACAGAAAGTATTTAATTTAGTGTGTGATTATTCGCTGATTAATGCCATAGAGCAGTTGCTTGCTCAGGTCAATGGCGTGATTTTGCACAGTGATTATAATGAAGCTGTCGCTTTACAAATTACAATTCCTGCTACCCTTGAGCAGGAGGTCAATGATAGATTACGCGATATAAGCCGTGGTGCTTTGACGCTCACACCAGAATCTGAATAGTCAACCGCTTTAGCAAGGAACCTGCCGAATGCATTTTCGTGCAATAACCCGTATTGTCGGGCTGCTTGTCATCATTTTTTCTTTTACCATGGTTATTCCAGGTATTGTCGCGTTAATTTACCGTGATGGTGCGGGGCGCGCTTTTAGCCAAACATTTGTGACGGCTTTACTCATTGGCCTATTTTTATGGTTGCCTACACGCAATAGCAAACATGAGTTGAAAGCAAAAGAAGGTTTCCTGATTGTTGTTTTATTTTGGACTGTACTGGGTAGCGTGGGAGCATTACCGTTCATCTTCTCTGAAAGGCCGAATCTTTCCGTTACAGATGCCTTTTTTGAATCCTTTTCTGGCTTAACCACGACAGGTGCAACAACGCTAACAGGGCTTGATTCTCTACCTAAAGCAATTTTGTTCTATCGGCAAATGTTACAGTGGTTAGGAGGAATGGGGATCATCGTGTTGGCCGTCGCTATCCTTCCGCTGTTAGGTGTTGGGGGAATGCAGCTCTATCGAGCTGAAATGCCGGGGCCATTGAAAGATAATAAAATGCGGCCGCGAATTGCAGAAACAGCAAAAACCTTATGGCTTATCTATGTGTTATTGACGATTGCCTGTGCAATAGCGTTATGGATAGCAGGCATGGATGTATTTGATGCAATTTCCCACAGCTTCTCAACGATAGCCATTGGCGGGTTTTCTACCCATGACGCAAGCGTCGGCTACTTTAATAGCCCAGCCATTAATACCATTATTGGTGTGTTTCTCATAATATCGGGGTGTAACTTTGGTTTACACTTTGCAGTTTTAACAGGAAGAAGCCTTGGGATTTATTGGCGCGACCCTGAATTTAGAATGTTTATCAGCTTCCAATTTGTTCTAGTGGTGGTTTGTACTGCGGTATTGATGTACCACTCAGTATATGGTGGTTTTGGTCAAACGCTTGATCAAGCCTTTTTCCAAGTCGTATCGATGGCTACAACGGCTGGGTTTACGACAGATAGCTTCTCTGGCTGGCCACTATTTTTACCGATGCTTTTATTGTGCGCGGCGTTTGTTGGTGGCTGTGCAGGTTCAACAGGGGGCGGTTTAAAGGTTATTCGTATTTTATTATTGTTCTTACAAGGTTCCCGAGAACTAAAACGCCTTGTTCACCCAAATGCGGTTTACACTATTAAGCTAGGGCAAAGGGCACTCCCAGAGCGTATCATTGAAGCTGTTTGGGGTTTCTTTTCTGCGTATGCATTGGTTTTTGTTGTTAGCTTATTATTGTTAATCGCAACAGGGGTTGATGAATTTTCAGCGTTTTCTGCGATTGCAACCACGTTGAATAACTTAGGCCCTGGTTTAGGGACTGTGGCGGATAACTTTACGAGCATGAATCCTGCAGGTAAATGGATTTTAGTTGTTACCATGTTATTTGGCCGTTTAGAGGTATTTACCTTATTAGTGTTACTGACCCCAACGTTTTGGCGTGAGTAATTCAGTACAATCTTGTTATATATAGAAACGATAAAAATCTAGGAACGATAATGAGCTATTTACTTCTACACTCCAGCACAGATGGGCAGACTAAAAAAATTGTTTTAAAAATGGCAGAGCAATTGCGGAGCTTAGGAAGAGAATGTGATATTCGTGACTTAAATACAGAGCAAAGTTTCAATTTGGCTGCTTATGATAAGGTTTTGGTGGGCGCTTCTATCCGTTATGGACATTTCAATAAAAAACTTCAGCGTTTCGTGATTTCCCATCAAAGCCAATTGAATTCAATGACGAGTGCTTTTTTTGCTGTGAATCTTACGGCAAGAAAAGAAGGTAAGAATACCGTAGAGACAAATGCTTACACACGTAAGTTCTTAGAAGCCTGCCCTTGGAAGCCAACATTGAAGTCTGTTTTTGCTGGTGCATTGTTTTATCCGCGTTATAAATGGTTTGATAGAATGATGATCCGTCTAATTATGAAAATGACGGATGGGCCAACTGATCCTAATACAGAGATTGAATACACTAATTGGGCAAATGTTTCACAATTCGTAGTTGAATTTGATAACTTATAGTACCTTTTTTCAACAAATCATACTTTTTTTACACGATTTGTTTAATAATCCAGCTGTTGAATAAAAAAATGCAAAAAAGGGGTTGCCAGATTTTTCTGACTCCCTATAATGCGCATCCACTGACCGGGAACAAGACAACGCAAAGCGCGATGAACACTGAAACGGCAGCGAGAGATTCTGAAAAGAAAAAGCAAAAAATCGCTTGACTCTCGATGAGGAAAACGTATTATACGTCACCTCGCGACAACGACCTTGAAGTCGAAAATCGAAAGATTAAGTCGCAACGCTCTTTAACAATTTATCAGACAATCTGTGTGGGCACTCACAGGACACTATCAAAAAAATATTTGATTTTAAGTCTTGAAGAGTGACTAACACGTTAATTCATATATATGAACTAATAGGTAATATGTTTTCGCAAGAAGACATACGACAGTAAACATTCTTTGAGCATCAAGCTTTTTAATTGAAGAGTTTGATCATGGCTCAGATTGAACGCTGGCGGCAGGCCTAACACATGCAAGTCGAGCGGTAACAGGGGAAGCTTGCTTCTCGCTGACGAGCGGCGGACGGGTGAGTAATGTATGGGGATCTGCCCGATAGAGGGGGATAACTACTGGAAACGGTGGCTAATACCGCATAATCTCTCAGGAGCAAAGCAGGGGAACTTCGGTCCTTGCGCTATCGGATGAACCCATATGGGATTAGCTAGTAGGTGAGGTAATGGCTCACCTAGGCGACGATCCCTAGCTGGTCTGAGAGGATGATCAGCCACACTGGGACTGAGACACGGCCCAGACTCCTACGGGAGGCAGCAGTGGGGAATATTGCACAATGGGCGCAAGCCTGATGCAGCCATGCCGCGTGTATGAAGAAGGCCCTAGGGTTGTAAAGTACTTTCAGTCGGGAGGAAGGCGTTGATGCTAATATCATCAACGATTGACGTTACCGACAGAAGAAGCACCGGCTAACTCCGTGCCAGCAGCCGCGGTAATACGGAGGGTGCAAGCGTTAATCGGAATTACTGGGCGTAAAGCGCACGCAGGCGGTTAATTAAGTTAGATGTGAAATCCCCGGGCTTAACCTGGGAATGGCATCTAAAACTGGTTAGCTAGAGTCTTGTAGAGGGGGGTAGAATTCCATGTGTAGCGGTGAAATGCGTAGAGATGTGGAGGAATACCGGTGGCGAAGGCGGCCCCCTGGACAAAGACTGACGCTCAGGTGCGAAAGCGTGGGGAGCAAACAGGATTAGATACCCTGGTAGTCCACGCTGTAAACGATGTCGATTTGAAGGTTGTTCCCTTGAGGAGTGGCTTTCGGAGCTAACGCGTTAAATCGACCGCCTGGGGAGTACGGCCGCAAGGTTAAAACTCAAATGAATTGACGGGGGCCCGCACAAGCGGTGGAGCATGTGGTTTAATTCGATGCAACGCGAAGAACCTTACCTACTCTTGACATCCAGAGAATTTAGCAGAGATGCTTTAGTGCCTTCGGGAACTCTGAGACAGGTGCTGCATGGCTGTCGTCAGCTCGTGTTGTGAAATGTTGGGTTAAGTCCCGCAACGAGCGCAACCCTTATCCTTTGTTGCCAGCACGTCATGGTGGGAACTCAAAGGAGACTGCCGGTGATAAACCGGAGGAAGGTGGGGATGACGTCAAGTCATCATGGCCCTTACGAGTAGGGCTACACACGTGCTACAATGGCGTATACAAAGAGAAGCGACCTCGCGAGAGCAAGCGGAACTCATAAAGTACGTCGTAGTCCGGATTGGAGTCTGCAACTCGACTCCATGAAGTCGGAATCGCTAGTAATCGTAGATCAGAATGCTACGGTGAATACGTTCCCGGGCCTTGTACACACCGCCCGTCACACCATGGGAGTGGGTTGCAAAAGAAGTAGGTAGCTTAACCTTCGGGAGGGCGCTTACCACTTTGTGATTCATGACTGGGGTGAAGTCGTAACAAGGTAACCGTAGGGGAACCTGCGGTTGGATCACCTCCTTACCATTGAAGTGTTTTTGTGAAGTGCTCACACAGATTGTCTGATAGAAAGTAGAGCAATAGGCTATACGTGGGAGACTTATTCGAGAGAATAGGACTTACATGAGATACCGCATGTTTTGTGCAATATCTTGTGTCCCCTTCGTCTAGAGGCCTAGGACACCGCCCTTTCACGGCGGTAACAGGGGTTCGAATCCCCTAGGGGACGCCAATTGCGCCGATATCGAGTGAAAGACGATGTCCCCAATAATGATTAAGCCAATTATGTAAATAGTTGGTTTAACAATTATGCTCTTTAACAATCTGGAACAAGCTGAAAATTGAAAACAACGCACATTGTTTATCGCTTAAACAATGTGAGAGTCTCTCAAAAATCTCAACTTGAAGATGTTGTCAACAGACACAAAGCCGTCGGGTTTTGCGTCGACCGACATAAAAGACACCTTCGGGTTGTGAGGTTAAGCGACTAAGCGTACACGGTGGATGCCTAGGCAATCAGAGGCGATGAAGGACGTGCTAATCTGCGAAAAGCGTCGGTAAGGTGATATGAACCGTTATAACCGACGATGTCCGAATGGGGAAACCCAGTGCAATTCGTTGCACTATCGTTTGATGAATACATAGTCAAACGAGGCGAACCGAGGGAACTGAAACATCTCAGTACCTCGAGGAAAAGAAATCAACCGAGATTCCCCTAGTAGCGGCGAGCGAACGGGGAGCAGCCCAGAGTCTTAATCAGCATTAGCATCAGGAGAACGGTCTGGAAAGGCCGGCAGTAAAGGGTGATAGCCCCGTATCCGAAGGTGTTAGTGTTGTGAACTCGACGAGTAGGGCGGGACACGTGTTATCCTGTCTGAATATGGGGGGACCATCCTCCAAGGCTAAATACTCCTGATTGACCGATAGTGAACCAGTACCGTGAGGGAAAGGCGAAAAGAACCCCGGCGAGGGGAGTGAAATAGAACCTGAAACCGTGTACGTACAAGCAGTGGGAGCCTTGATTTATCAGGGTGACTGCGTACCTTTTGTATAATGGGTCAGCGACTTATATTCTGTAGCAAGGTTAACCGTATAGGGGAGCCGTAGGGAAACCGAGTCTTAACTGGGCGAATGAGTTGCAGGGTATAGACCCGAAACCCGGTGATCTAGCCATGGGCAGGTTGAAGGTTGGGTAACACTAACTGGAGGACCGAACCGACTAATGTTGAAAAATTAGCGGATGACTTGTGGCTGGGGGTGAAAGGCCAATCAAACCGGGAGATAGCTGGTTCTCCCCGAAAGCTATTTAGGTAGCGCCTCGTGAACTCATCTTCGGGGGTAGAGCACTGTTTCGACTAGGGGGTCATCCCGACTTACCAACTCGATGCAAACTACGAATACCGAAGAATGTTATCACGGGAGACACACGGCGGGTGCTAACGTTCGTCGTGAAGAGGGAAACAACCCAGACCGCCAGCTAAGGTCCCAAAGTCATAGTTAAGTGGGAAACGAAGTGGGAAGGCTCAGACAGCCAGGATGTTGGCTTAGAAGCAGCCATCATTTAAAGAAAGCGTAATAGCTCACTGGTCGAGTCGGCCTGCGCGGAAGATGTAACGGGGCTAAACTATGCACCGAAGCTGCGGCAGCGATATGTAAATATTGTTGGGTAGGGGAGCGTTCTGTAAGCCTGTGAAGGTGTGCTGTGAGGCATGCTGGAGGTATCAGAAGTGCGAATGCTGACATAAGTAACGATAATGCGGGTGAAAAACCCGCACGCCGGAAGACCAAGGGTTCCTGTCCAACGTTAATCGGGGCAGGGTGAGTCGACCCCTAAGGCGAGGCAGAAATGCGTAGTCGATGGGAAACGGGTTAATATTCCCGTACTGGTGATAATTGCGATGGGGGGACGGAGAAGGTTAGGCTGGCCGGGCGACGGTTGTCCCGGTTTAAGGATGTAGGCAGGTGAATTAGGCAAATCCGGTTCACTATATGCTGAGGTCTGATGACGAGTCACTACGGTGGCGAAGTAGCTCATACCCCGCTTCCAGGAAAAGCCTCTAAGCTCTAGATTATCATTAATCGTACCCCAAACCGACACAGGTGGTCAGGTAGAGAATACTCAGGCGCTTGAGAGAACTCGGGTGAAGGAACTAGGCAAAATGGTGCCGTAACTTCGGGAGAAGGCACGCTGGCATTAGGTGAAGTGGTTTACCCATGGAGCTGAAGCCAGTCGCAGATACCAGCTGGCTGCAACTGTTTATTAAAAACACAGCACTGTGCAAACACGAAAGTGGACGTATACGGTGTGACGCCTGCCCGGTGCTGGAAGGTTAATTGATGGGGTTATCCGTAAGGAGAAGCTCTTGATCGAAGCCCCAGTAAACGGCGGCCGTAACTATAACGGTCCTAAGGTAGCGAAATTCCTTGTCGGGTAAGTTCCGACCTGCACGAATGGCGTAATGATGGCCAGGCTGTCTCCACCCGAGACTCAGTGAAATTGAACTCGCTGTGAAGATGCAGTGTACCCGCGGCAAGACGGAAAGACCCCGTGAACCTTTACTATAGCTTGACACTGAACATTGAGCCTTGATGTGTAGGATAGGTGGGAGGCTTCGAAGCGTGGACGCCAGTCTGCGTGGAGCCAACCTTGAAATACCACCCTTTAATGTTTGATGTTCTAACGTTGCCCCGTTATCCGGGGTGCGGACAGTGTCTGGTGGGTAGTTTGACTGGGGCGGTCTCCTCCCAAAGAGTAACGGAGGAGCACGAAGGTTGGCTAAGCATGGTCGGACATCATGCGGTTAGTGCAAAGGCATAAGCCAGCTTGACTGCGAGAGTGACGGCTCGAGCAGGTACGAAAGTAGGTCTTAGTGATCCGGTGGTTCTGAATGGAAGGGCCATCGCTCAACGGATAAAAGGTACTCCGGGGATAACAGGCTGATACCGCCCAAGAGTTCATATCGACGGCGGTGTTTGGCACCTCGATGTCGGCTCATCACATCCTGGGGCTGAAGTAGGTCCCAAGGGTACGGCTGTTCGCCGTTTAAAGTGGTACGCGAGCTGGGTTTAGAACGTCGTGAGACAGTTCGGTCCCTATCTGCCGTGGGCGTTGGAAGATTGAAAGGGGCTGCTCCTAGTACGAGAGGACCGGAGTGGACGCACCACTGGTGTTCGGGTTGTCATGCCAATGGCATTGCCCGGTAGCTAAGTGCGGAAAAGATAACCGCTGAAAGCATCTAAGCGGGAAACTTGCCTTGAGATGAGTCTTCCCTGACCCTTTAAGGGTCCTAAAGGAACGTTTAAGACTAAGACGTTGATAGGTTGGGTGTGTAAGCGTAGCGATACGTTGAGCTAACCAATACTAATGAACCGTGAGGCTTAACCTGACAACACCGAAGGTGTTTTAGAGAGATTGAGTTGATTTTCAAAGAACGTGAGAAGCCGAAAGGTGAAGGACACACAGCTTGTTCAAGATTGAAGTTCTGGTTTAGTGAGAAATGATGCTAAACGGGAACGAAACCGAATTTGTCTGGCGGCAATAGCGCGGTGGTCCCACCTGACCCCATGCCGAACTCAGCAGTGAAACGCCGTAGCGCCGATGGTAGTGTGGGGTCTCCCCATGTGAGAGTAGGGAACTGCCAGACATTAAATTAGTGAGAAAGCCACCCAATGGGTGGCTTTTTTGCGTTTGGGGAAATAAAAATGACGCAGTTTACGGTAGTTGAGCTGTTCGGTATGCTTCGCTTTGTTTGCTCTGCCCGTTATTTTTTATGGTTGAAAGAGGAAGAGACTCAAAAGCCATAAGTTAATCAATGATCCACTAAGCAATTAACTTATTTATCTAGGAAGTTTTTATCATTGTTATTCAATAATCCACTCAGCAACTAACTTATCTGTTTATGGTACTGTAGTTGAGTAAGTGAAGTTGATGTAGATTAGCGGGTATTCTTATTGTTGGCGCTGTCTTTTTAGCGAGGGTAAGGCCTGAAAATGAAGCGATAAAGCCCCTCGCCAGTTAATCATCAGCCAATCAGTAGTTCACTTAGCAATTAATCTATGTATTTTTGGCGCTTTTTATCATCGTTAATCAATAATAGGCTAAGCAATTAACGTGTTTTTTGATGGTACTGTAGTTGAGTAAGTGAAGTTGATGTAGATTAGCGGGTATTCTTATTGTTGGCGCTGTCTTTTTAGCGAGGGTAAGGCCTGAAAATGAAGCGATAAAGCCCCTCGTCAGTTAATCATAAGCTTATCAGTAGTTCACTTAGCAATTAAGGTGTTGATTTATGGCACTTTTTATCATCGTTAATCAATAATAGGCTAAGCAATTAACGTGTTTTTTGATGATACTGTGCTGCGTAAGTGAATTTGATAAAGATTAGCGGGTATTCTTATTGTTGGCGCTGTCTTTTTCAACGCTGGTAAGGTATGGCGATGAAGCGATAAAGCCCCTCGTTAGTTAATCATCAGCCAATCAGTAGTTCACTTAGCAATTAATTTGTTATCTATAGCTCTTTTTATCATCGTTAATCAATAATCGGCTCAGCAATTAACGTGTTTTTTGATGATACTGTGCTGCGTAAGTGAATTTGATAAAGATTAGCGGGGATTCCTATTGTTGGTTTTGTCTTTTTCAATGTTGGTAAGGTATGGCGATGACGCGACAAAGCCCCTCGTTAGTTAATCATAAGCCTATCAGTAGTTCACTTAGCAATTAATTTGTTATCTATAGCTCTTTTTATCATCGTTAATCAATAATCGGCTTAGCAATTAACAGGGGTTATCACGGTTTTTATCAGGTTAGCTTCCATTATCCTCCCTTTTCTCATTGAAAATCGTCCTCTGTATTTATGCCACTTATTGTTAATCAATAATTTACTCAGCAACTAAATTATTTGTTTATGGCGCTTTTGCTTCTTAGACAGGCTTGATAGTGGCTAATCGATATTCTTTTTGTTTACTTAATTCGTAACTTATTAAAAGTGGAAGCAGATGAAAAAACCGTAAGCTAATCAATAATCCTCTCAGCAATTAAATAGCCTAGATTAGGCTAGTCGTGAAAGATAAATCTAAATAATCAAAGGTTTCATTGCTAATAACCCACTATATTTATTAAGGTTTGTTAAAATTAATAAAGCTATTCCATTATAATTATTGTTCCTTCCTAATAAATAATGACTGTTAATCAAAGTTTAAAAATATAAAAATGGTATTTAATATAAATAAATGAGTAAAACGGTTTTTTATTATCATTTTATTTATTTTAAAAGGGAGATATATGGTTTTACTAAATGGAAAAAAGTTGAAACTTCATGATGTAAAATTAATTATGAATGGCGAAGGTATTGCTGTTGATTGTACGGTAGTGAAAAAATTAGAGAAAAGCCATAATCTATTAATATTAGAAGCGGAGAAAGGAGCAAAGATATATGGTCTAACAGTAGGTGTCGGTTTGAATAAAGATATGGAATATATAAAACTAAATGGTAGGTTTACTGAAGAGCTAATTGAAGAGTCAACGATATTTAATAAAAAACTAATACGTGCACATTCTGTGGGTATAGGTAAGCCCATAGATAGCTGTTTAGTTAGAGGGATCATGGGAATTCACATTAACATGTTGCTCAATGGTTATAGTGGAATTCAACCTAGAATAGTGAATACCTATGTTGAATTGCTTAACAAAGATATCATTCCTTTTATACCAAGTATTGGCTCTATTGGTGAGGGGGATATCACTATATTGAGTCATATAGGGCTTACACTATTAGGTGAGGGAGAGGTAATTTATCAAGGTAAAACAATGTGTTCTTCAAAGGCTCTTCAACTTGCAGGGATTACACCTATAGAGCCTTGGGCAAAAGATTCACTCTCTTTAATATGTTCAAACGCTTATTCTGTTGCTATAGCAGTAGTTGCGTTATTAAAAACAGCGCATTACATAAATATAAGTGAGTTGCTGTATTGTTTAAATCTTCAAGCCTTAAATGGTAATCTCTCACCTTTAAATCAGCAGGTTTTGGATGCTTCAGCTTACCCTGAGGTTATTGCTATGGGAGCAAAACTTAGAGGCTTATTAGTGGGCTCCACGTTGGAGTCTCATGACGATGAACGACATTTACAAGATCCATTAAGTTATCGTTGCGGGGTATATCGGCTCGCCGAATTACGCTTAAGTTATGAACAAGCGAAAGCACAGCTACTCATTCAAATAAATGGATCAAATGATAATCCATGTGTGCTTACTGATATTGCGCATAATAATTTGGCTGAGAATTATCGTTATCAGGCAGTGCTTCCAAGTGGAAATTTTGAAACATTACCTTGGGTTTTAGCTACCGAAAAGTTAAGTTTAGCGATTGCTCATCATGCGTTAGCAAGCGTGCAGCAGATAGTAAAACTGAATGACCCTTATTTTACACAACTAACTCGATTTTTAGGTAATACAACCGCATTTCATGCACTTGGTGCCATTGAAAAACCTGCAGTTGCTTTAGCAATGAGAATTAAAAATCTAGCAATGCCAGTTTCATTAGATTACTTTCCTGTCGCAGGTGGTATTGAGGATACAGCCACGAATGCACAACTCGTTGCTGAAAAATTACAAAGCCAATTAGCGTATGGGTATGAGTTAATTTCGATTGTATTTTTATGCGTTGTGCAAGCAATTAATTTAAGGAAGGAAAAAGAACCTTCTTATTCATTATCTTCAAAAACAGAAGGTATTTATCGTGTGATATGTGAATGTGTTGATTTAAATGGAGAGGATAAATCACTTTCGAAAGAACTAAGGCAGATAAATGATTATATTTTAAGTTATGAAATATAATCATCGGGTAGTTACTTACTTTATATTAAAATTTAATGATGGGTATTTAGTTAATATTTTTTTAAACCAAGGGGTAAAAATCTCTGGTTGTTGGTTAACTTCATTGATAAGTTTAGAAATACTAATCCAGCGAATAGATGCGACTTCTTCTGCATTGGGGTAGATCATTTTATTATAGTAACCAATATATAGATGATCATATTCATGTTCAATTAACCCACCATTTACATCATCTCGATAGATAAGAGAACCTACATGAGTTAGTGGTGTAGTAAAACCCAGCTCTTCTTGGAGCCTGCGCTCAGCTGCATTTAGTGTTTCTTCATTAGGTTTTGGATGGCTACAACATGTATTCGCCCACTGGCCAGCAGAGTGATATTTATGCGGTGCTCTTTGCTGAATTAAGAGTTCTTTTTGGTCATTAAAAATGAAAATAGAGAAGGCGCGATGTAAGCGGCCGAGTTGATGTGCGAGTAATTTAGGCATAGTGCCTATTGCAACATCATTTTCGTTAACCAAAATTAAATCATCTTCCATCGTTCAAACTCCGGTGATTAAAATTATTGCTGTAGTTTATTATAACTAAAAAAACAAAATTGTAGATTTGAGCTATTTATTTAAAATATTTTTATAGGTTTAAGTGTATTTATTTTAAAAGATGGCAGTTATATTTTTATTTAAACTGCCACTTTTAATATTCATTTTTGTTGCAAAACCCAAACAGCTGCTTCGACTCGAGATTTTAAGTTTAATTTTTTAAGTAAGTGTTTTACATGTACTTTTACAGTACTTTCTGCAATATCGAGTTTACGAGCGATCATTTTATTAGAAAGTCCTTGTGAGATTAGCTCTAAAATATCAGTTTCTCTAGGTGTTAGGGTCGTAATATTATTTTCATCGTGGCTAGGATTGTCACGTAAAGATTCAGCAAGAACGGATGTAAGTGTTGGGCTAACAACAAGCTTGCCACTTGCCGCTTCCTTTAGTGCGACAATAAGTTCTTCTGGCTCCATATCTTTTAATAAATAGCCATCAGCACCACGTTTTAAAGCATTCACTAAATCATCACTATAATTTGAAACGGTAAAGAGGATAATTCGCCCTGATAATTCTCTTTTTCTTAGCTCATCAAGTGTCTCAAATCCATTCATTCCAGGCATATTTAGGTCAAGAAGGATTAGGTCAGGATCTTGTTCTTCTGCAATTTGGATACCTGTTTTCCCATCACCAGCTTCTCCAATAACTTGCAGTGAAGGTTCTAAACTAATCAGTTGTTTCACGCCATTTCGTAGCATCGGGTGATCATCAATCAGTAGGATAGTTGATTTATCGTTCATTGTATTTGTATTTTCCATAGATGATTTTCTCCGGTGTATTAAGCATCAGATAGAGGGAACGTTACCCTAACCTCTGTTCCGCCTTGAGGTCTAGGGGCCACAAAACACTCACCATTAAGGCTAAGGGCTCGTTCTCTCATAATAATTAAGCCATAGTGATTAAGTTTGTCTGTATTTGCAGTAATTCCAGTGCCATCGTCGATAATTTTGATACAAATAATACCTGCATTTTGTGTTAATAACACTTCGGCCCAACTTGCATTTGCATGTTTTAAAATATTATTCAGGGCTTCTCGGATTATTTGTATTATATGAATCGATTGATGTGGTGAAATGCTTTTCGCAGGAATGTCATAGTGTAACTTAATCGAATAACCCATTCGCTCGCTAAATTCACTAATTGTACTTTCTAAAGAGGGAAGCAATCCTGGTTCAGTTAGTTTCAATCGAAAAGTGGTTAGAAGCTCCCTTAACTGACTATAAGCGGTGTTAATTTCGCTGCGCATTTCAGTTAATAATTGTTGAGGTTTTTCAGGTAATGGCTCAGGTTGTAGTTGTAGATAACTAATTTGCATTTTTAAACAAGAGAGTGACTGGGCGATTGAATCATGCAGTTCACGTGCAATCGCTGAGCGCTCATCCATAATTAATAATTGCTGCTGTTGTTCGATTTGATGTTCCATTGCGAGCATGCCGGATATTTGTTTAGCCAACATGGAGACTAAATTATTTTGTTCATCAGATAAGGTTTGGCCTGTGGCTGTTTCACCAATAATGACACCATAACGATGCATATTATCGGACAACTCCCACTGTAAAACGGTGACTTGTTTATTTTCTAATAAACTTTCTTGTTGATCATTTAGATTGGGAGACTCATCATCTAACCCAGTGGATTGGCAGTTTATTTTGTGAAAATACGCCTCATTACTGTCTTCATATAATCGTAAACTCAGGTTATTCAATATTGTAATATTTTTCAGTTCAATAAGAACTTTTTGCAATCTTAAATAAAGTGGTTCAGATGAGTGGAGCATTTGATTTGACTGGTATAAATAGGATAGTACTCGGTTTTTTTTCGTGAGGTCAGCTGTTTTTTCTGCCACTCTTTTTTCTAATTGGTGATAGCTTTGCGCCAGTTCTTCAGACATTTGATTTAATGTTTCACCCAATGCATTTAACTCGTCTTGTCGGTTATTTTTTGGATAGCGTTGACTGAAATCTTTTTTCCCAATAGCCGTTACCATGGATAGCAATTTTATCCATGGGTAGTAAATTTTTCGCCGTAAATGCCATATCGTTCCCATCAGTAGTAAGAAAACTAAACTAATGAAAATGAGTTGTGTCATGGCTACGTAGGCTATTCTTCTTTCGGTTTTCTCATCGATATTGTGGACTAATTCATCGAGCTTATTAACAAACGAAATAACTTCGTATCTTGCATCACTTGGTGTATTCGCATTCATTAATGCGGGGCGTAATGTGAGTAGCCAAAAATTATGAAGCTCATTGAATTGCGGTGTTAAACTCTCAACTTTGACGACTTGCGTGAGCTCAGGGCTCAATAAATCACTTTCTAGTGCATCTAAGTAGTGCTGAGTTTGCTGATTAAGAGGAACTAATGAGAGCAGTCGGTAGCTCTGCATGCGTAATGAACCTGACTTGTTGATTGCGTGAGCGTTACCCTGAACGCTGATAATCATTCGATTTGAAATCGTCATTCCTATAATACCAAGGATAGCAATCAGCAACATTAGGCCAATAACTTGGTTAATAATAGAGAATCGACGATACAGGGTCGGCATTTATAGTTCCTCAAAAAATCCGTGGCACAATTCGTTTTAAGGGTAGGTTGGCTATATTGTTCATAAAGGCAACCTAATTAAATATACTACTTTAGTAGTAATTTAAAGGACTTGCATTGTGTATAACGAGCTGAAAGTAGAAAATTAAAATCCGTGCTTAACCTTACTTATTGATATGGATAGATAAAATAGGTTACCTTGTTATTTTTCTGGTAGCAGTCATGTATTATAACGTAAATTAAAGATGAGTTTCTTTTGATTTAGATCAGATTGGACGTTTTCACATTTCCAAAAAGTGGATTCAAGAATCTCGTAAATACACCAATTTTGAATCTATCAATATGTATTAAATTACATATCGATGGCGTGAAACAAAATAAGTTAATAAAAATTTGAGTAGATAAGTTTTTATTTTATCAAGGGAGAAAAATAGAATAATACGAATAAAATGCTCTATTCTATTTTTGAAATTAGGCTTTTTTAATTTTTTTGATTAAAAATAATGCCATGACAAGGCACATACCAACAATGAAACCAAAAAATAAGTTAATGATTGTTGGTAGGATAAACTGCATAGTACTGCCAATAAAGGGGGTTAATAGGGCAGTGAAGGATATTTCTTCAATCCACTCAGACAAATAGTGAATACCATGAGTGATAATCCCACCTCCAACCATAAACATTGCGGCTGTGCCGACAACGGAAAGTGTCTTCATCAAATATGGCGTTGCATAAATAAGGCCATTGCCCATTTTTTGTAATAGTGAAGACGTTTTCTTTTGGAGGTAAAACCCTAAGTCATCGAGTTTAACAATCCCAGCAACGAGCCCATAAACACCAATGGTCATTATAATCGCAATGAGAGACAGTACTGCGAATTGATTAACAATGGTTGTGGTAGACACAATGCCTAATGTGATTGCGATAATCTCTGCTGATAAAATAAAATCGGTGCGAATAGCTCCTTTGATTTTTTCTTTTTCGAACTCAGCCAGTTTCTCTTCAGGTACTGCGTGTATTTTCGCTGCTAATTTTTCACTTGAATGAAAAATTTTATGGGCAATTTTTTCTGCTCCCTCAAAACACAAGTAAGCGCCCCCTAGCATTAATAAAGGTGTGATAGCCCAAGGAATAAATGCACTGATTAATAAGGCCAGAGGAACCAAAATTAATTTATTGATGAATGAGCCTTTAGCAACGGACCAGACAACGGGAATTTCCCGTTCAGCACGAACTCCTGACACTTGCTGCGCATTTAAAGCAAGGTCATCCCCTAGAACGCCAGACGTTTTTTTCGCGGCCATTTTCGTCATCATCGCGACATCATCGAGCACGGCAGCAATATCATCAAGTAAGGTCAGTAAACTACTTCCAGCCACAAGAAATCCTCAATTCAGATTGTTTAATATGTCGTTAATGTTTATTAGGTTGATTAAGTGATAATTAGTTCATTAGAGTTTATGGATACATTCAAATTTTTAATTATACTTTTACTAACTATTCCTAGAGTTATTGGATTATGAAATTTTTATGACAATGGAACCAATATGGTTTCTTCTTTTCTAAGAGCTCACAAGGTGGGTTTTATTTGTTGTATTTAGCAATGTTGCATTGGGTAAGTAATTTTAAATTGATTGGTATAGGGTTAATACATGTCTTCTCAACCAGTTTTGAGTATTGTTGTTGCAGTTTATAATGGTGAAAAATTTTTACCTCAGTTCTTTGATAGCCTATTAGCACAAAATTTAGAAAACTGGGAGCTCATTGTGGTTAATGATGGCTCTAAGGATAACAGCGATGGAATTATCAAAGAGTATGAAGATAAATTCAGCCATTTGAAAATATTGTCTCAAGAGAACCAAGGCGTATCAGTTGCGCGTAATACTGGAATGGTTGAAGCAACTGGCAAATATATTACATTTCCTGATATTGATGATGAAATTAGCCCCAAAATGTATGGCAGGTTGTTAGAAATTGCATTGGCGGGTGACTTGGATGTTGCAACTTGTAATGGTACCTACGTTTATACCAATGGAGATGCACCAAAAGCGATTTTCCCTCCAAATAAGGTGCCTTCTACAGGGGTAATTAGTGGCCCCGAATGGCTAGAGAAAGGGCTGAGCTCTCGTAAGTTTTTGCATGTAACTTGGCTGAATTTGTACCGTTTAGACATGTTACGCCAACATAACTTTTTCTTTGAGCCGAAGTTACACCATCAAGATATTCCGTGGACAACGGAAGTTTTGTTGGTTGCGAAACGCGTGCAATTTATTAATGAGCAATATTATCGCTACCTGATCCATAACCAATCTGTTTCTCATTCATTGAGTGGTGATGACCGCTCAGTACGTAAAATTAATACGTATTTAAAAATTATTGATATGTTATTAGCGATTTATCAACGTTACCCTGAGCAAGTCAAACAAGCACCTGCATGTCTTTGGCAGGTCGGTAAAGAGGGGCTAGGGGTGGTTCAAGCTTTACTGGCGATTAAATCCCCTGAAATTCGCAAAGAAATGGTGCAGCAATTTTTCGATAAAGGGTATTGGGAAATTGTGTGGAATCATGCGACAACAGTAAAATTAAAATGGCGCTTAATTAGACGCTATACAAAGTTAAAAGAAATCATTAAGTCTTAACCATTTGAAAAGGTAGCTTATTTTTATGATAGGCTACCCGTCACTTCTATTTATCTAATCGCTTTAAAGAATCAATAAACATCGCCCATAATTTCGAGTTATCTAGCTTTGTAGCAACTTGAGTATGGCAGTCAGTGGTTGATTGAGGACGAAAATCAGTAACTGTCATTCCTGTTGTGAGTGCACCTTGTAATTCTATATCAATTGGCGCTTTAAGCGTTTCCATAATTGAAGGAGAGATCACATAAGCGACGGCACAGAGATCATGGACAGGTGCATGGTTAGTATAGCCATTACGTTGGCGGTAACCTGCGGTATAGTAATTTAGTGAGTCAACGACAAATTGGCTTATAGGGGTATTTAACGCTGCAATTTGCTCCATGATTTGGTCATCTGGTCTAGCTTGATGTGTTAGGTCTAATCCAACCATAGTGAGCGGCCATTTTTCATTGAAAACAATATGAGCTGCTTCTGGGTCAATAATAATATTGAATTCTGCAACGGCTGAACGATTGCCCGTATGATAGCCACCTCCCATCAAAACAACTTCTTTAACGAGTTCTACAATTTCAGGCGCTTTTCTGACGGCTAAAGCAATATTTGTTAATCCGCCAATAGGTACGAGGGTAATTGTTTTAGGGGGATGAGATTTGAGTGTGTCAATTATCAAGTCGACCGCATGGCGACTATCAATAGCGATAGTTGGTTCTGGAAGGTTTGTCCCATCAAGCCCAGTGCTTCCGTGAACTTCAGGGGCTGTTTGTATTGTTCGTACAAGTGGACGAGCGCAACCCGCTGCGATAGGGATATGAGTTGCGCCAGCGAATTCCATAATGGCACGTGTATTGTGAGTTACCTTACTTAAGGTCTGGTTGCCCACGACGGTGGTCACAGCAAGTAAATCTATATTTGGATTACCTAATGCTAAAAAAATGGCCATAGCATCATCATGGCCAGGGTCACAATCTAAAATAATTTTACATTTAGGCATTACTCCTCCTTACGTTGTGTTATTTACTTTTGATTAACATAATATATGGATTCAATTATTTTTTTGTGATTTAAGTATTGTTTTCATGAATGTTAATGTAATGAAATTATTTATTAGAGTTACTAATGGTCGTGATGTAATTAACATATTAATAACAGTCATGTTGTGTTTATAGAGATAATATGTTTTTTATATCCTTTTGGGCTGATGCATTTGTGAGTCAAATTTAATTCATTAATAAATTAATAAACTTGGGGGCGAAATGGATAATTATCTTACAAAATTACCGTATGTGATTGATTCTGTTGCAACTAATCAGTTTTACCCTAATTTATTATCATGGTTGTCGTCTTTCATTGCATTTGATAATGCGATTGTTTATTCCTTTGAGAAAGGAACTCCTCCTCGCTTTTTGTCCAAAGTTGAACGGCGTAACAGTGATAGTGTGAACCGAATCTATCAACGAGGCGCTTATTTAATGGATCCGTTTTACCAAGAGATCCAAAAAGGGGGGACATCTAAAGTTCTTACATTGAAAGAATTAGCGCCTAAAGGTTTTTATCATACGGATTATTATCTTAATTTTTATCGTAAAACAGGCTGGTGTGATGAAGCAGGGTTACTGTTGGAAATTTCTGCGGATAGGCAGTTGGGCATCTTTTTTGGTAATGAAGACCGGCCATTTTTCTCTGAAAAATATACACAAGCACCATTAAAAGAAGCGTTTGAAATTATTTGTAGTATGGCTCGATTACATAAAGAGGTCTCCCCTAATGCCGTATCAAGTCATTATCAAAATACAGATAGACAGACACGTTTCGGCCTAACGCCAAGGGAGTGTGAGGTGGTGGAGTTGATTCTTGAAGGGAAGGGTTCTCCTCAAATTGCAGAGTCACTTTTCATTAGTCTTGGTACTGTCAAAAATCACCGTAAAAACATCTATCAAAAATTGAATATTAACTCACAAGCTGAATTGTTTAATTTATTAATGAATCGAATAACTCAGTGATTGTACTCGGTGAGTGTAAGTGCAGTTAGAACAATAAATATCCGTAATTATACGTTATTAATCATTTGATTACGGATGCTTTCATTTCTTTTCTATACTCCATTAAATTTTGTTAAAAAAACACACTAAATATTGTTAATATCGAAATGTTTTCTTAATCCATTGAATATAAAGAATAAATAATATTTTTTTAATATTTTATTTTTATTTAAATATTCTACTTGGCTCACAATTGTTAACTTAATGTTTCGAATGTCCCTAAAGGGCTATGTAATTGTTAATGTAAGGTTAAGATAATCGAGGGTATTGCAAGATACTAAACAGGGTATCCATTATGAATAACCAAGTAGAATCATTAACTTATTACTCAGCGACTAAAAAATACGATTTACGCTTTCCAACATTGAAAGAAGACCTTGATGTGGATGTTGTGATCATCGGGGGGGGATTTTCAGGTATCCATACTGCGCTTGAATTGTGCGAGAAAGGTATTACTAATATCGCTATTTTGGAAGGGCGTTACCTCGGTTACGGTGGTTCTGGTCGCAACGGTGGTCAAGTGATGGCAGGAATTGGCCATGATATCGATGCAATCAAAAAATATGT
Organism: Providencia sp. R33; assembly: GCF_019343475.1. Taxonomy (NCBI): domain Bacteria; kingdom Pseudomonadati; phylum Pseudomonadota; class Gammaproteobacteria; order Enterobacterales; family Morganellaceae; genus Providencia; species Providencia sp. R33. The sequence continues at coordinate 4,355,226 of NZ_CP072453.1, forward strand.
GGGTCCAGACGGGTTAGAAACCATCTTTAAGCTCAGCAATATGGGCGCTGGAATTATGCGTGAGCGTATTGCTAAATATGATATTGATGCGGATTTTTGCCGTGGATATGCCTATTTAGGGAGTAACGCTCGCCAAGAAAAAACACTACGTAGTTGGCTGAAAGATTTCAAATCCGTTGATCCAGACGAGGAAATTGAATTTTACAGCGGCTCTGAGCTAAAACAAATTATCGGTTCAGATGCTTATACCTGTGGTATCAAGCATATGGGCGGTGGGCATGTTCACTCGTTGAACCTGTTATTGGGTGAGGCGAAAGCGGTTAGCGAAATTTATGGCGCTAAGATTTTTGAAAATAGCCAAGTTTTGAATGTTGAGTATGGTAATACCATCAAAGTTAGAACAGCGATGGGAACCGTTAAAGCCCAGAAAATGCTGTGGGCATGTGACTCATTCTTAAATGGACTTGAGCCGACGATTTACCCAAAAACTATTAACACCTATGCCTATCAGTTGATGACGGAAGAGCTATCTGACGAGTTAATTGAGCAAATCAGCCCAATCCGTGGCGCGTATAGTGATATTCGCCCTGTGATTGATTATTACCGCGTAACCAACGAAAACCGTTTGTTATTCGGTAGCTCAACACATTTTCTTGAGTACATTCCGTCTGATTTAAAAGCGTGGAACCGTAACTTAATGTTGAAAGTTTTCCCTTACCTAAAAGATGTCAAAATCGAATTAGCATGGGGTGGACCGATGGCCTGTAGTGCGAATCTTTTCCCACAAATAGGTTCGTTGCCTCAACATAAGAATGTGTTTTATGCGCAGGGTTACTCAGGTTTTGGTGTGACGCCAAGCCAAATTGTGTGCAAGGTACTGGCTGAAGGAATGGTGGAAGGTTCTCATCGTTATGACTTAATGAGTTCGATTCCTCACGCCAATATTATTGGTAAAGACAGCATGCGCAATGTGATTGTTTCACTTGCAAAAATCATGCACCAAACATCGGGTTACTGGCAAGGTCGCCGATAATTCACATCAGTTTAATTATTTTATTGAAATCGATTAAAGGTAAACATCATGATTAGTCCATTACTGCTGAATAAACCACTTCCAGAACTGCTGAACATTGGTAGCGTAACAAACTTAGGCTCAGTGGTTGTCGAAGGCGACCCACAAGCAAGCGTGGCAATGGTTCACGGTGAGCCAACAGATAACCTAACTTGCGGTATTTTCGCGTGTACAACAGGCAAGTTCAAAATGGTTTATCCGTTTGATGAAATGGCAACAGTGCATGAAGGCTCGGTTAAATTAACCGATGTCAAAACGGGTGTGACCGTTGAGTACCATAAAGGTGACACATGGTTTGCAGCGAAAGGTACTGAAGTTTTATGGGAAATTGCTACCCCACGTTTCGTTAAGCACTACCTAGCCTGTGTAAATGCTTAATTAATTTCTATTTAGTGGAGTGATTGCGATGAGTGAGTTAACCCTATTACCAGAAGTCAGCGAATTTCTGAAACGTCAACATGGGCATTTTATCAATGGGTTGCCGGTTTCTGGCAAAGGCGATACTTTTTTTAATGTCGTCAATCCAGCCACTGAACAGATTATCGCTAAAGTCAAAGAAGGGACGTTAGCGGAAGTGGATGCTGCAATGAACGCGGCATATGCAGCATTCAAAGGCGTTTGGGCAAATACTACGCCGATGGAACGTGGTAACTGCCTAAACCGCCTTGCGGATTTACTTGAGAAGCACCTTGAAGAGCTCGCACAGCTCGAAACCTTATGTTCAGGGAAAACGATCCAGCTTTCACGTTTCCTTGAAGTAGGTTCAGCGGCGCAGTTTTTACGCTACTTCGCTGGCTGGGCGACAAAAATTAGCGGCGAAACGTTAAATGTGTCACTGCCATCATTTAATGGTGAAAAGTATTCTGCGTTTACGCAGCGTGAGCCTGTTGGGGTAGTTGCAGGGATCATTCCATGGAATTTTTCCATCATGATTTCCATATGGAAATTGGCGGCTGCATTAACGTGTGGTTGTACGATTGTATTGAAACCAAGCGAATTTACGCCACTGACCATGTTACGCGTGGTGGAATTAGCGAAAGAAGCAGGTATTCCTGACGGTGTGATTAATATCGTCAACGGTGGTGGTCATGAAGTTGGACCTGCACTTATTCAACACCCATTATGTTCTAAAGTAACCTTCACGGGATCTGTACCTACTGGGTTGGCGGTAGGGCGCACAGCGATGGAAGGGAAATTAACCCGTGTGACTTTAGAGCTGGGGGGTAAAAACGGTGCGGCATTCTTGGCAGATTTACCGGTCGAGAAAATCGTTAATGGGATTATCGAAGCAGGTTACCTAAACCAAGGGCAAATCTGTGCGGCGGCAGAGCGTTTTTACATCCCATCCAAATTAATGGATGAGGTATTGGCTGAGCTTAAAACCCGTTTATCTGCGATAAAAATTGGTTCTCCATTAGACGAAACAACGGAAATGGGGCCGCTTGCCAACAAAGCCCACTATGAAAAAATTCTCAGCTTGTTTGAGAAAGCTCGCCAAGATGGTAGCGAAATTATTTATGGTGGTCAGCCTATTGCAGGAGCTGGGTATTTTGTTCCACCCACTATCATTCGAGCGAATAGCCCAGAAGACGTGTTGATGAAAGAGGAAACCTTTGGCCCTGTCGGTACCTTCTTAAGTTACGATGATGAAGAACAACTTATTGAGATGATGAATAGCACACCATTCGGTTTAGCGGCTAGCGTGTGGACAAACGACCTCAGTAAGGCGATGCGGATGATCTCACGCATTGAGGCGGGGACGGTTTGGGTGAATATGCATACCTTCCTTGACCCTGCGGTACCATTTGGTGGCATTAAATCTTCAGGTATTGGCCGCGAGTTTGGCAGTGCCTTTATTGAGTATTACACCGAATTAAAATCTGTCATGGTGCGTTATTAGTGGTTAATTTTGAGTATTGATCAACTGCTTCCCGGCCATCGTGCCGGGTTTTTTTATGCTTTAATTCGTCTTGATATGAAAATTATGGCTATGATAGCAATCTATTATCGTTGAGATAGGTCATGGTATGAAAACAGTATTGATCACCGGTGGGAGCCGAGGTATTGGTCGTGCAACTGCAATACAGCTTGCACGGCTTGGTATGCGAGTAATCATTAACTATAAAAGTGATCATCAGGCGGCAAAAGAGGTGATCGCGCAGATTCAGGCGTTTGGTGGCCTTGCGTATGCATTAGCGTGTGACATCAGTAGTGAAAATGAGGTTGTTAAGTTGTTCGAGACCATTAAGCAGCAACATGGTGACTTGCACTACTTAGTCAATAATGCGGGTATTTTATTTCAGCAATGCAAAACAGAGGCATTAACGGCGCAGCGAATTAATACGGTTTTGGCCACAAATGTCACTGGGTTATTGATTTGCTGTCGCGAGTTTATCCAACTCGCTCGCCATTTTAACCACTTTGATAAAAAAGCGATTGTGAATGTTTCATCAGCCGCAGCACGTTTAGGTGCGCCTGGAGAGTACATCGATTATGCCGCATCAAAAGGCGCGGTAGATTCCATTACAAAGGGGCTATCATTAGAATTAGCAGAGTTAGGGATACGGGTAAACGGCGTCCGCCCCGGCTATATTTATACACAAATGCACCAAGATGGCGGTGAGGCTGGGCGGGTTGATCGGGTTGCTGGGCAGTTGCCACTGAAAAGAGGCGGCGAGCCTGAAGAGATTGCTGAAATCATTTCATGGTTGCTGAGTGAGGCCTCATCCTATGTGACGGGCTCGATTATTGATGCGGCGGGTGGCCGCTAGTTAATTAAAACTTTTCCTGACGAATAATAAAACCTGATGATACAAGCTCAGTTCGGTTAGTGACATTGGCTTTGGTGAATACATTACGCAGATGAGTTTTTACTGTGGATAATGACACACCCAATAACAATGCTATGCGCTTGTTGCTCGCGCCTTCACGCACTAAATGTATGATTTCTTGTTCTTTGGGTGTGTAGGACACCAACGAATCAGGCAGGATATCAAACGTCATTAACTCGGCGACAGGCAAAATGGCATTTAACCGCATAATTTCGTGTTGAGAAAATGGGCTATCTCGTAACACCGAAATCCCCGCAATAATTTTATTTTTCCGGCGAATAAAAACCTCTGCCATATCGGTTAGGTTATTTGGCTGCATAAAATCATGAAAAAAAGCCTGATTTTGCTGGCGGACCTCAGGATCCATTCTCACCAATCGTAGGTCGTCCCCACGAAATTTATTAGGGTGGAGCGGATCTATCTGGTGAAAATAAGCCAGATAATCGCGATGCATTTGAGCAGAGATCCCATATAACACATAGTTGTCAGGCTGCCAGTGGTCATTGACAAGGTAATATACTGACGCAGAAATCGGAATAATGTGCGCGATAGTATTTAGGCAGCAATCAATTAATGTCTGCTGGTGGTCGCTAAATTGAGGTGAGCTCATTTGATTACCTCCCATAGTGAGTCTGGTAATTATCATGCACTTTATTGTTATTAACATAAAATAAACATGTTAATAACGTGAGGTCGATAACAGTATTTGAAACTGATAAAAAGTGGCTTGACCTTGGTTTGTTGGGATTTGGTATCTTTTGCCAATTAATTATTAATATATTAATGACTGAAATGTTCGTTATGCATTGATATTCAAGTGTATATTTTTATTTCTGTCGGTTTTTTTGGTACTTTTCGGATAGTTACAAGAATTCCCCCCTCTCTCTGGGTATCGTTCTTTAGAACGATGGTGGCGGGTTTGTGCTTCTTTCTATAGTGGCAATGTAGTCACGCTATTTTTACAAAAAATTCACATCTTTGACTGCGTTGTGAGCAAGAGGGAAACAAAATGAATCTATCCTCAAAATTGTCGTCACACCTCGAAAAGGGGAAAGTTGGGTTTCCAACGACGCTGGCGAGTTCTGCGGGCTTAATTATGGCGAGCCCTGTTATTTTAACGGTCACCAGTGGATTTGGTATTGGTGGCGATACTTTTGCGTTAGCGGTACTGCTGAGCTTTATTATGATGCAGGCACAGCTTACCACCTTTTCTGAGGCAGCGGCGATTCTACCTACCTCTGGCTCGGTGTATGACTATATTTCTTGCGGTATGGGGCGCTTTTGGGCTATCACCGGCGCGCTATCCGCCTATTTGATTGTGCACGTCTTTGCAGGAACCGCAGAAACCATTTTGTCGGGAATTATGGCACTCGTGAACTTTGAGCACCTGAATACCGTACTGGAAACCAGTAATTCATCGTGGATGGTTGGTGTTGGTTTAGTTGTCACCTTTGGTATCTTAAATGCTTTCGGCATTGAAGCGTTTGGTAAGGTTGAAGTGGTGCTGACTTTCGCCATGTGGTCTACATTGGTGATTTTTAGTATTACAGGCTTGATGCTGCCATTTAACGTACCAATGGAAGGGTGGTTTGGTGCGGAGCTAAATATCTCTGACCCGACACTGGTTTTAAGCTTTGTGGGCATGGCGATGTTTATGTTTGTGGGCTGTGAATTGGTGACACCAATGGCACCCGAAATTAAAAACTCTGCCAAAGTGATCCCTCGTGCTATGACAACCGGTTTATTCTGCGTGGCCTTATGTATGGTGCTGTTCGGTGCGGCGTTAGCTAACCAAGTTGAAAACGTGGTGGTTGATCCTCAAACGGGCACGCGCTTACTGGAAACACCGATGGCAATCCCTGCATTTGCTGAGCGTGTAATGGGCGAATTTGGTAAATACTGGATTGGTGTCGCGTTGTTATTAGCGGGCGGGGCAACTATCAATACACTGATGGCTGCTGTACCGCGTATTTTATATGGTATGGCATTGGATGGGGCATTGCCGCGCATCTTCACGTATTTGCACCCTCGTTTTAAAACACCCGTATTCGGTATTTTAGTGGCTGTGATGATCCCATGCTTGCATGCTTTTGCTATCCAAGGCGACCTTGACCGCATCATACCATTAGTGCTCGCGGCGGTGTGCTCTTGGGGAACAGCTTATTTATTAGTGACGATTTCCGTGGTGTTATTACGTATTCGTCGTCCTGACTTACACCGTGCTTACCGTTCACCGTTCTTCCCAATTCCACAAATTATTTCAAGTGTGGGGATTATTTTAGCGATTGTGTATATCACTCCTCCAGGTATGAATAAGTCGGATGTGTATATACCATTTGCGATAATGTTAGGTTTAACATCAGGTTATGCATTGATTTGGACGGTGTTTGTTCAAAAAGTGAATCCATTTAAACCTGTTGATGTTGAATTGGTTCTCTCTAATTCCTTTAGAGATGAAGAGCATGAGGAGGTGCAACTTGAGCCATTACGTAACCTCGCCTAAACCTTCGTTATGGCAGCGAGTGAGCAATTTGACGAAGAAAAGATTACCCGCAGGTTATCAAGCTGGTTTGACGTTGAATCGCATTGAGAGGGACATGGCGTTTTATCCGTGTGAGTGGGGAGCACCAGGTGTGCTTCTGATCCAGCCGCAACCCTCGTTGACTGTCAACGTCACTGAGCGTGTTAGAAAATTATTTCTCGCATTTATTGTATACAGCCGTTTTTCCGTATCAGGTTTTTGTGATGAAAATTTAAATGCAAAAATTGTCGTGAAAACGCGCGGTAGCGTGAGAAAAAAACACATTCATTTTGTATCGAAGCAAGCGGATGGGCAAAAAGTGATTGATTGGCTGAATGCCTACCCAATTATTAGAGAGACGCTGGAAGAGTTAGATTTTAATTCATGCCAAATGACGTTTAATCAGGGTCACTGGCATTGTGAAATCGAGCCTTTTACCGCATCGGAGCTTGTTAGCCGTGTGCCAGCAACAAGGCGTTACTTGAAAATATCCCAAAAGCAACAGCATCGATTACTTAGTGCTCTTCAGTTGATTAACCAATTGATGGAAAAACATACCGCGACCCATTGAGTTTAAAAAGGTTTTTTGATAGTAATAATTATTATCAGTTGACTCCTTGGAATTAGATGTGAAATCTTTGCCGCTTTTAGGTTGTATTCTGTTCTCCTGTGCAGCGATGGCCTCGCAATCGGACTGCATTCGTTTAGGTGAGCTTTCTTCTGTAGAAGGCGTACATGATAGCGAAGGCCATAGCTGCGTTTATTTTGAAGCTTCGCAGCAAGATTTTATTAAACAGCGCGGCGAGGGGGTCTCTCAGGTCGTTTTGTTGAATGCAGACAAGCAGCCTGTGCGTGTTTTACAGGCATATGGTTCCGATAAAGAACCCCATTCAGCGGATTACATCGTTCCAAAAAACGGGGTGTATTACCTTGATTTACAAGGCTCTCCGGGGAGAGCATGGAAACTCAAGTTTGATGTTAGCGATTATCTACCTTTAGCGATTAAAAAAGATAACGAGCCTATTAGCCCTAAACTGCAAAGCCTGCTTGATGAACATTATCAACATGGTGATACTAAGGCGTTTTGGCTGGCGGTTGCCGCACAAGGGACACCGCTGGTTGAAGACCTCGCAGGTCGGCAAAAACGGGCGACATTTTTATGGCGCGGCGCAAAATCCAATGCCTACATTCTCGGGGCGCCTTCAGGTAACCATGAAAGAATGGCACAAATAGAAGGAACAGATATTTGGTACCGTTCTTTTATCATTCCAGCTGATACCTTAACCCAATATAAAATTGCCCCAGATATCCCAACGGTGCCAGAAGGCGGGTTTGCACAGCGTAAAGCCATTTTAGTCACCGCACAGGCTGACCCTTACAATTCACAAAGCATTCCTTCTGCCTCAACGGATAAATATAACCGTTTTTCCTTGCTATCACTGGCAGCGAATATTCGCCAGTGCCAATTTCCTGTCATTGAAAAAAACCAAATTAAAGGGCAGTTAGAGACTTTTACCTTATCTAGCAAAATATTGAATAACGAGCGGCAAATTACCGTGTACCGGCCAAATATGCCGATGAAGCAGCCTGCTGTATTGGTACTTTTGGATGGGCAAATTTATCTTCATACCTACCAAATGGCGAAATTCTTTGATGGCTGGATGAATCAGGGCGTTCTCCCACCCATGAATATCGTGTTTGTTGATAGCATTAGTTCTGATAGGCGTGGTGAGGAGCTACCTCCTAATGCGCTTTTCCCGCAATTGCTGGCGGAGGAACTAATGCCACAATTGGCGAAAAAAGGTGTTGATGCCAAAGCGGATCATACCATTATTGCAGGCTCAAGTTTTGGTGGGTTAGGGGCAACATGGAATGCGCTACAACACCCTGAAATATTTGGCAACGTTCTCAGTATGTCAGGGTCTTATTGGTGGTCGCCAAAAGGGGAAGACCCTGAATGGTTAATCAGCGAAATAGAAACGATGCCACCGCAGCCAATTCGTTTTTTCCTTGAAGCGGGGTTATTTGAGCAACGGGGAAGCTGGGGCGGGATCATTCAAAATCATTACCAGTTGCTGGAAGTATTGAAACATAAAGGCTATTTCGTTGATGCCATCGAATTACCCAGTGGCCACGATTATGTATCTTGGTGCGAAACGTTGTACGAAGGCACTAAACAGCTCACTTCTCAGTGGTAATCGTGCGTTAATTTCAATAAAAAAAGCAGCGGATAATGCGCTGCTTTTTTCACATTTATGACAATCGTCTTCATTTCGCCATAAAAGCGTCATTCAACTGTCATCTGGCTACTTTAGCATGCCAGTCATTATTTGAAGCATACTTCCTCTTTTTTCATTATTGATTGGCAAGGAAAACAGTTATGACTGGTAATTTTATGAAATCCCTTTTAGCTGTCACAGTCAGCACATTAATGTTAGGTAGCACCCTTCCGGCTTATGCGGCGGACAAAAATGATGCAGTTTCAGAAAACCGCGCAGCACAAGGCGATATCACCAAGTTTGGTGGCGCACGCCGCTTAGCGACCGAGCAAACGGATATTATGAAAGCCGCACTGCATAATGGCAAAGCGAAAAACGTCATTTTATTTATTGGCGATGGAATGGGCGATTCAGAAATCACCGTTGCACGTAACTATGCAGAAGGGGCTTCTGGCTTCTTTAAAGGTATCGATGCATTGCCAATTACAGGCCAATATACGCATTATGCGTTAGATAAAAAGACACAAAAACCTGATTACGTCACAGATTCAGCGGCATCCGCAACGGCATGGTCTTCTGGTGTGAAAACCTACAACGGCGCGTTAGGGATTGATGTGTTCGGTAAAGACCACGAAACCTTAATTGAAATCGCTAAACGTAATGGTAAAGCAACAGGTAACGTGACGACCTCTGAAATTCAAGATGCAACGCCAGCGGCGCAATTCTCCCACGTGACAGCACGTAAATGTTACGGCCCAGAAGAAACCTCAGAAAAATGTGGAACCAATGCCCTTGAAAATGGCGGTCGTGGTTCAATTTCAGAACAGCTACTGGTGACCCGTGCAGATGTCACGTTAGGCGGTGGTGCGAAGAGCTTCAAACAAGAAGCGAAAGCGGGTGACTACAAGGGTAAAACGCTTGAACAACAAGCCGTTGAGCGTGGTTACACCATCGTACGTGATGCACAGTCGCTGAACGATGTGAAAGTGGCAAACCAAGACAAACCTGTGCTTGGATTATTCCACGATGGCAACATGACCGTTGCGTGGGAAGGCCCGAAAGCCGTGCATTATGGCAACATCAACAATGCGCCATTGGAGTGTAAACCGAATCCGAAATTAGATCCAAATGCGCCAACATTAGCGCAAATGACGCAAAAGGCGATCGATCTATTAGAAGTCAACCCAAATGGTTTCTTCTTGCAAGTTGAAAGTGCGTCTATCGATAAACAGGATCACAAAGCCAACCCATGTGGCCAAATTGGTGAAACTGTTGCCCTCGACCAAGCAGTACAAGTGGGCTTAGATTTCGCGAAAAAACATGGTGATACCTTAGTTATCGTCACGGCTGACCATTCACACTCAAGCCAAATCATTCCTGAAGGCACGAAATCAACGGGTTTAACTCAAGCGTTGATTACCAAAGATGGTTCTGTGATGGTGGTGAATTACGGCAACTCTGAAGAAGATGATTCACAAGAGCATACAGGTGCTCAGCTACGTGTTGCGGCTTATGGCCCACATGCTGCGAATGTAATGGGCCTGACTGACCAAACCGATTTGTTCTTTACCATGCGTGATGCAATGGGACTGAAGCAATAAACCAACCCTGTAGTGTAAATTCTCCACAATACGGATGTTGTGGGGAATTTTTATTTTATCGTCTCCATTTCTTTTCAATTCCTCGTTTTTATTTCAACCTTGACTTAACAGCCTACTGAAATTGTTGAACTTGTTTTTTTACTTGTTATCGTGGGACACAAATTCACTAGATAACAATAAAGTGCATTTATATTTGCGCAGGTAATGAGAGCAAGACATGAGAGAAATCCGCAAGCTACAACGAGATGAAATCCCTTCAGTTTGGTCAATTGATCGCACTGAATTAATTGAACACCTTTATTTACATCAAGAGGGCAAACTGGTGCTTTCGAAGCAGCGCTTTGATATGAAAGGCTGGCCTGAAGGTGAACCAGAGGCCTATACCCCTCATTTATTAGACAGTTATGACCAAGGGGCGATTTTTTTTGGGGTTTTTGATGAAGGGAAAATCATTGCGGCTGCGAGTGTGGATAATATGTGGCGAGGGGAGCAAAAGGATTTGTTGCAACTATCCTTTTTGCACGTGAGCCACGCATATCGAGGCAAAGGGCTTGCAGGGAGGTTATTCCAACAATGTGTGGACATTGCAACGCAAAAAGGGGCGAAAGGCCTGTATATCTCAGCAACACCCTCTGAAAATACGGTGCATTTTTACCAATATATGGGATGCGAGTTGATTAAAATACCTGATCCAGAACTATTCGCCCTTGAGCCTGAAGATATTCATTTCGTTTATTGTTTTTCTTAAGTTATCTATTTTGTAAAAACCATGTTAATTTATGGTTGTTTCTGAATAAAAACGATTGAAATTCACTAAAAAGAAGATATGATTGATAATCATTATCATTTAAGGTTGTTGAGGTCACGATGCCAACTAGCATATCAAAAACCGCAGGTTTACGGCGTATAGGCGCAGGTCTATGGGGTGTTTTTGCTGTGGTATTGCTGAGCATTGCTTATGTTCTCAGCAAGATGGGGTTTGATAACCTAAAAGTGGTGATGATCACTATGATGATCGCAACAGCGGGGATGTTATTTAACCGGGGCTCTCGCCGCTTATTAATTATTCCAGCGGTGGTTTCATTGCTGTGCTTTCTGATGGCTTTTGTATTGCAAAGGTAATTTGATTCGCGAAAGCGTTAATTGAGTTGAATGCAAACTGGGAAGTTTAAGAGGAATGCGAGCAGGGCTCTAGGGAAATATATTCACTGACCAGTGGTGCGAAAGGGGGGACTTGAACCCCCACGTCCGAAGGACACTAACACCTGAAGCTAGCGCGTCTACCAATTCCGCCACCCTCGCAATACTGTTTCGTCAATGCTGAATTACCGTGTTTTATTTGAAAGTTAGTGGTGCGAAAGGGGGGACTTGAACCCCCACGTCCATAGGACACTAACACCTGAAGCTAGCGCGTCTACCAATTCCGCCACCCTCGCAATGCCAAATCTAACTTTTCTAACAACGATAATACGCAGCGGATTTTAGGCTAATTTTAGCGGACGTCAATATTTTTTTAATCATCAATTTTTTGTTTGATTAAAAAACGGCCAGCACATTAGGCTGACCGTTAAATTGCGCGATAATACAGCCAGTAATTAGCGTTTCGTGGCTTGGTAAACCTTGAATTTACCTGTTTTTGCTAGCACTTCATGGCTACCAAAGGCTTTATCTAATAAGTCAGGGTAAGGCAAGAACGCATTGGCAACAATACGTAAGCGACCACCTTTTTTCAGGAACTTAGGTGCTTGGTAAATCATGTTTTCAACGGCATTGTAGCTGGTATTTAGCCCATCATGGAAAGGTGGGTTAGAGATAATCCAATCGAATTTGTCGTGAATATCAGAGTAAGCATCGCTTGCTACCACTGTCCCCGTGAGCTTATTGGCTTCAAGTGTTGAGGCTGCAGAATCTAATGCAGAGGCGCTAACATCGCTTAAAGTTAGCTTAACATCTGGGTTTTGCGTACCAATGACGGTTGCAAGAACGCCATTACCGCAAGCGAGGTCGAGAACATCGCCCTTCATTGGTTCTGTTAATGTCGAAAGCAGTAAATCACTGCCGATATCCAGCTCATTATGGCTAAACACACCAGGAAGTGCATTAATTCTCACAGTATCAAGATCATAGTGACGCCACCAACGTGCAATATCAAAGGTCGTTGGTTGCTCTAATTCACCATAATACAAACCACAACGACGAGCAGAGTCGATTTTTTGTAAGGTTGCGATGCCTTCCATAATGGACTCAGCACTTTTAACGCCACTGCGGTTTTCACCGACAACAAAAATTTGGCTACCCGCAGCAAGATGGGTGCACAGGTCGTCCAGTTGGAAGCACGCTTCTTGCTTATTTTTTTGCCAGAAGTAAATCAACGTATCGCAAGGTTGGATAAATTCAGCAGGTGTTGTTGTTGAAAATAAAACCATTTCACCCATTAATGGCTGTAGGTTTTTCCAACGGTGGTATTGATTGGTTACGACGCGAACGCTTGCGGCTTCGAGAGTGGCAGCCAATTCATCCTGAATGTCACCAGCCAAAATGACATGACGATCCGTAAAATGCTCAAGATGGCGCTGGATAACTTCACTGGCCGGTGTCAGTAATGACATATTCTGTCAATCTCCTAAAATGATAAAAACTGCTAACACCATACCAGAAATGCGAGAAATCGCATTGCTCTGTTGGCGCTATTAATCCCCTTTGATAAGATGGGGTTGTAAAATTGCGACTGGAAAAATAAATGACACGACGTGACAGGCTTTTAGAACAAATGGGGATCACTCAATGGATGGTGAGAAATCCGGCTGTGTTACGTGGTGAACGTGGTGTCAGGATCCCAGCGTCGACTAAGCTTATTATTATTACTGATGAGAACCTTGATTTAAATAGTCAGCTGTTAAAAGATATTTTTCTCTCAATGCAAATTGCACAAGATGATGTGGTTTGTATTAATTCTGAGCAGCTAAATTTAATCCCAACGCCAATAACAATTCCTTGTTGGGTTCTGGGGGGAGAAGTCCATCCAGAAGGTTCAAAAATGACGTACTTTTCACCTGTTTTGTCTGAACTTATGACGAGTATTAGCGCCAAACAGGCACTATGGAAACAAATTTATCAATATGATGAAAATTTCAACACTAAAGCAATCTGACCTTGCTACTGCCTTCTTAATTGAGAAGTTAAGCCATGATTTTCCATGGACTGAGCGGGTTTTTTATGGAAATCAAGGGGAAAGGTATCATAACCTAAAAATTTCTGTTAATAATCAGATTGTTGGTTATGCGATAACACAATGTGTTCTTGATGAAGCAACATTATTTAATATCGCTATTCACCCTGATTTTCAAGGTAGGGGATACGGGCGTTTATTACTGGAACAGTTGATTAGTGAGCTGATTAATAAAGGTATTATGACGCTTTGGTTAGAAGTTCGAGAATCAAATGCCTCTGCATTGCATTTATATGAAAAGCTCGGGTTTCATGAGGTCACTGTACGAAAAGACTACTACCCTGCTAAAAAAGGTCGAGAAGACGCATTAGTTTTAGCGCTCACGCTATTTGGCTTCCAATAATTGCCCCTGAAAGTGAGTAAAAAACCCCAGCACATGGCAAATGTTCTGGGGTTTTTGTTATTGAGGCATTATTAATTCACTGACTAATTACTTCTCGGGCTCTGGTAACACCGGTTCATTAGCAATAGAAAGAGGCTCTTTTATCTGCTTTTTGGCTGTAGCCTGTGCATTCAATTCTTCATTTAGCCCTTTATAGGTGGAATAACACATCACTAGCATCATCATGGAAAGGGGAACTGCCATGGCAACTAACGCTGATTGTAAGCCAGATAGCCCACCTGTCATGATAAGTACAACAGCAATTGCAGCAATCACAACACCCCAAATGATTTTGGTGATGTGAGACGGGTTCGGGTTACCGTTTTCACTGACCATTCCCAATACAAATACCGCGGAGTTTGCTGAAGTAATAAAGAAGATCAGCACTAACGCAATGGCAAGCACACTAATGAAAGTGGATGCAGGGAAATAATCTAAGAATTTAAATAGCGCTGACGTTACATCGGTTTTTACTGCGTCGGCGAGTGCGGTTTGCCCTAAATTTTGAATTAAGTGAATTGCAGAACCTCCCATCACGGCAAACCATGCAAATGCACTTAATACTGGAATAAATACTGCGCCAATCATAAATTCTTTAATGGTTCGGCCTTTTGAAATGCGTGCAACAAAGCTACCCACTAATGGCGCCCAAGCAATCCACCAGCCGAAGTAAAACAGTGTCCAGTTAGCAATCCAAGTACCGTCATTATAAGGCTCGGTACGAAATGACATACTGACAAAGTTTTGCACATAGTCGCCAATACCTTGGAACAATACTTTCAAAATGGTTTGTGTTGGGCCAGAGATAAAGATAAATGCCATCAATGCTAAAGCAAGGATTATATTCAGGTTTGATAGGTGTTTAATCGCCCCTTGTAATCCTGAAATGGTTGATGCGATATAAACAACAGTGATAACTGCAATTAACCCAACCTGCACGTAAATGCTAATAGGGAGTCCCCATAAGTAATTCATTCCACTGTTAACTTGCAGTGTACCAAACCCCAATGAGGTGGCGATTCCAATTACAACGGAAAGCATCACTAACACATTAATTAGCTTACCGACAGAACCATAAATACGATCGCCAATTAAGGGATAGAAAACGGAACTAATTGATGAAGGTAGCTTTTTTCTGAATTGGAAATAACCAAGGGCAACACCGACTAACGCATAACAAGCCCATGCGGAAACCCCCCAATGTAGGTAAACATATTGCATTGCTGCTTTTGCCGATTGCTCGGTTGAGCCTTGGCCAATCGGAGGGCTGATATAGTAAGAGACTGGCTCAGCAACCCCCCAAAACATCAAGCTAATACCGATAGATGCACTAAATAACATGGCAATCCATGTCACCGTACTGTATTCGGGTTTATCACTATCATCACCAAGACGAATATGACCGAATTTAGAAAAACCAAGGAACATGCAAAAGCTAAAAAAGATAAAGACGGAACCTAGAATAAACCAGCCTAGGTTGTTATAGATAAAGCTCAGAGCAGAATGTGAAAATGCTTCCAGTTTGTCTGGGATAAACGCGCCCACACTGATAATAGCCAAGCTAATGGCTAACGACACGTAAAATACGGATTTCTTATGATTCATCATACCTCTTCTCCAGTTGCTCACTTATTTTTTGTCTTTTATGAGAGTTGGCTTGCAGGGAATGCCTGTTTATTTTTTAAGGGTACATCGGGTGTATGGTTACTTTGGGTTTACAGAGAATAGCCATGCAAAGATTGCGTAGTCAACAAGTAATTAACTGAGCGTTAACATTAAAATTAATTATTTATAACTCAGTGCATTGATTTTAATTGATTAAATGTTTTCGTCTGAATGTTGCCCAATATTTTGTTTGATCATTTATGCGATCTTCGTTAACATCTGTGCAAAAGATGTTAACTATAAGTTTACATAAGTGAGGGCAATTATGAGCAATGCAGCAAAAGTCATTTCGATTAATGATCACCTTGATATTGATAACGCATGGACAATCCCTGCACGTTATTACACATCTAATGATATTTTTGAATATGAAAAAGAAAAAATCTTTGCTAACTCATGGGTTTGCGTTGCCCATATTAGTGAAGTTAAAGAAAAAAATTCCTATATCACCCGTGAATTAATTGGCGAAAGCTTAGTGATTGTACGCGGTCGTGATGATGTCCTACGTGGTTTTTATAACGTATGCCCTCACCGTGGGCACCAATTAATTAGTGGTGACAGCGGTAAAGTTAAAAATGTGATTACCTGCCCTTACCATGCGTGGGCGTTCAAACTCGATGGTCAGTTAGCCCATGCGACAAACTGTGAAAACGTGAATAACTTTGAGTCTGATGCGATGTCACTAAGCAGCTTCCATGTGACTGAACATGCAGGGTTTATTTATGTGAATATGACGGTGGGTGAGCCACAGCCGATTGAAGAACAACTGCCAGGCCTAGCTGAAAAAATGCAAGAAGCCTGCGCGGTGATTGGCGATTTAAAACTGGCAGCGCGTTTTGTTAGCCGTACACCAGCAAACTGGAAAACAATCGTTGATAACTATATTGAATGTTATCACTGCCCAACAAACCACGTCAGTTTCGCCAGCTCTGTAGATGTGAATGTTTACGAACATCAACTTCTGGATAATTGGACGGTACAAATTGGTAAAGCCAAGCCATCTGATTCCTCCTATCAGTTTGATGAATCAGTTTTAGACCCGCGCTTCTTTGGTTTTTGGATTTGGCCAAGCACTATGTTCAACATGCCGCCGGGTGGGGATTTTATGACCGTTATTTATGAATTTCCAGTGAGCGCAGGGGAGACTTTGCAGCACTATGATATTTATTTCCTTAATGAAGAGCTGACGGAATATCAGAAAAACTTAGTGGAATGGTATCGCACTGTGTTCCGCCCAGAAGATTTGCGTTTAGTTGAAAGTGTTCAAAAAGGGCTGAGATCCCGTGGCTATCGTGGCCAAGGACGCATTATGGCGGATAGGCAGCGCAGTGGGATCAGTGAGCATGGCGTGGCACACTTCCACAAAATTGTTGCTGGCGCACATACTGAATAATTTTTGAATAATCACCAAAGGAGTCGTCACACATGCAGACAGTCACTCACCCAACGCTTTTTCGCCAGTCTTGTTATATTAACGGGCAATGGGTTGATTCAGATAAAAAAATTCCTGTGACTAACCCTGCTGACCAATCTGTGCTGGGAAATATTCCCAGCCTAACGGCAGCGCAAGTGGATGAGGCGATTGAACAGGCTCACCGAGCAATGGAAGGTTGGAAACAACTGACCGCGAAGACCCGTTCAATCATTTTACGCCGTTGGTTTGAGCTGATCGAAGCCAATGTCGACGATCTCGGCCTTATCATGACCCTTGAGCAAGGCAAGCCGCTACATGAAGCCAAAGGGGAAATCCGCTATGCGGCTTCTTTTATTGAATGGTTTGCGGAGGAAGGTAAGCGCGCGTATGGGGAAACTATCCCTCAAACCGTTGGCAGTAACCGCATTTCAACAATAAAACAGCCGATTGGTGTCTGTAGCGCTATCACTCCGTGGAATTTTCCTGCGGCGATGATCACGCGTAAGGCGGCACCGGCTTTGGCGGCAGGGTGCAGCATTATTATTAAACCCGCGACAGAAACACCTTTTACTGCTCTCGCATTAGCGCAGCTGGCGGATGAAGCCGGTATTCCAGCAGGGATATTTAACGTCATCACTGGGGATTCTCGAATTGTAGGTGAACGGCTGACAAAACATGCGCTTATCAGTAAGTTTTCATTTACAGGTTCAACACAAGTCGGCCGTGTGCTATCGGAACAATGTGCCTCAACCATCAAGAAAACGTCACTAGAGCTTGGCGGAAATGCGCCGTTTATTGTCTTCGAGGATGCCGATATTGATAAAGCGGTGACCAGTGCAGTTCAAGCGAAATTTCGCAATGGTGGGCAAACCTGCGTCTGCGTTAACCGTTTCTACCTTCATGATGCTATTTTCGACGAATTTAAGACCAAATTTGTTGCAGAAGTCGCCAAGTTGAAAGTTGGGAATGGGGTGGATGTTGGTACAGATATCGGGCCGATGATTACCACTAAAGCTATTGATGGCATGAATGCACTATTACAAGACGCATTGGCAAAAGGTGCAAAACAGCTGGTATTGGGTAATGAAATCAAAGAGCAAGGCCATTTTTTCAATCCAAAAGTGCTGGTGGATGTTGATGATTCAATGGATATCGTGCATGAAGAAATCTTTGGCCCTATTGCAACATTGATCCGCTTTAAGGATGAAAATGAAGTTATTACGCGAGCAAACAATACGATTTATGGGCTAGCGGCTTACTTCTTCTCCCGTGATGTGAACCGTGTCTATCGTGTTGCTGAAAAATTGCAAAGTGGCATGGTGGGGATCAACACAGGGTTGATTTCTAATGAAGTGGCGCCATTCGGTGGCGTTAAGCAATCAGGGCTCGGAAAAGAAGGGTCTCGATATGGCATCGAAGACTACTTAAGTATCAAATACCTGTGCTTAGATATCGGCTAATAAGAGGGAAACGGTGATGAGCCAAGAAAAAATTGCAGTGAATGTCAGCCGAATTGAACAGGTTAGCTCAACGATTAAAATGTTCGAATTTGTCGCCCAAGAGGGCAGTTTCTTGCCTTTTAGTGCTGGTAGCCATGTCACCGTGCATATGGGGGAGCAAACGGGGTTACAGCGTGCTTATTCGCTGATTAGCGACCCAAAACACGGTGGTAGTTACTGTATTTCAGTTTTGCGCGATGAAAACTCGAAAGGCGGATCGGCATTTATGCATGAGCAGCTGTCTGTTGGTGATTGTATCCATCTTTCACCTGCTCAAAATTTCTTTTCCCTTGAACAAGATAGCCAGTGCAAGCACTTGCTAATTGCAGGGGGAATTGGCATCACACCGTTTTTGTCTTATTTATATGAATTAGAGCAAGGCGGCATGGACTTCGAGTTGCATTATTGCTTTCGTGATGCGAAAACCGCTGCGTTTATCGAACATTTACAAGAACGTATCGGCTCGCGCTTGCATCTTTATGATGGTAGCCAAGGGCAAAGGATGCCTGTTGAGCAGTTAATTCAGTCCCAGCCCTCATCAAGTCATGTGTATGTGTGTGGCCCGCAATCATTAATTAATACGGTGATTGAAAAAGGGAATCAACATCTTGGAGAATCACACGTCCATTTTGAAAACTTTGGTGAGGTTGCCAGTGAAGGGGAATCTTTCGAAGTTCACTTTCAGCGCTCAGGCTTTAGCCTAGAAGTTGGCAAAGACATGTCTATTTTACAGGTTATCGAAGCAGATAAGCGCATTAATGTGGAATGTTTATGCCGCAATGGGGTTTGTGGAACCTGCGAAACGGCGATCCTTGAAGGTGAAGCGGATCATCGCGACCATTATTTAGACGATGATGAAAAAGCGGTGCAAAAAACCATGATGCTGTGTGTTTCTCGGGCGAAAAGTAAACGCTTAGTGCTTGATTTATAAACCACTCACCCCACTGTAACATGTGGGGTAAATCATTAAGCTTGTTTGAGTTCAAACATCAAAAACGGTTGGTTTTCATCATTAACGTGTTGATATGCAGTGATTTGCTTATCTTGGAAAACAATTTGCCCGCGACCCGCTTGGCATACGTCTTCTAGCCAAGTTTTGTGGTTAATCACGAGTTGGTACAATAAACGTTGTAGTTCGAGGTAGTCAATTTCAGTGGATTGATTATGTAAATTACTGGCGAGAATTTCCCCCGCTTTATCTGTGAAAACGACTAAGTGGTTGAAGTGGGAAAGTAAAACATCAAAGTAGGATTTGATTTTTCGCAGACGTAATTCGTTATTTTTACGTTCGGTATTATCAAGACTGATCCCAACTAATTTCGTCACTTTGCCATTTGGACCTTTAACGCCTGTTGCGCGGGAGGTGATCCAACGGTATTCGCCTTCCCAGTTAATTTTAAAATCCATTTCGTGAGCACCACCTTCACGAATGATTTTTGAGTAACCATTCACCAACTTTTCTTTGGATTCAGGCGTCATTAAAGCCCAAAAATCTTCGTTGGTCGTGATTTTAATGCCATAAACGGCTTCGACGTTATCTGAGTAGTTTAATTCGCCAGTGAGCAAATCCCATTCCCACGTCACAATATCGGCAGACTCTTGCAGATGTACTTCGTTGATGTTGCGCATGACACCTGCATTGGTGACAGTAATTTGGTTATTGGTGTATTCGCCGTATTTTAACCAAATTTTATCGACATCCAGTAACGTGGCGAGCTTATCAAGGTTGTCTTCGTCAATCATACCGCCTTTTGTCCACTTGTTGACGGCGGTTCGAGAGACACCAAGGACTTGTGCGGCCTTAAGTTGGCTCATTTTCTTTTGCTTGAGCAGCTTTAATAAACGTTCTTTGAATGTCTCTGTCTCTGTTATCAATTGCTATCTACCTTTACTGAAGGTTTTGCCATAAATCCATTTTGCAAATGGGCCGTAAGGTACTGCTCGAGGTTTTCAATGAAAACTCTAAGATTAGCACTTGTTCGAATACTTCTCGAATAAACGGCATAAACATCGGCGGTTTGGTACCATTCTGGGAGGACGCGCACGAGCTGTCCCGATTCTAACTCGGGTAAGACGCTCCATAAGGAGCGCAGTAGAATGCCTTCCCCGCTTAAGCACCACTGTTTAGCAACTTCACCATTATTCACGGTGAGCTTGCTATTAGGGGTAACGGTCATATTCTCTTGGTTTTGCGCTAGCTTCCATACCGCAGGTGCTTGGTTGCGTTCTTTAATGGCAATACAAAAATGCTTTTGCTCAAGCTCTTGTGGGTATTTCGGGTAGCCATTTTTTTCTAAATAACGGGGCGCTGCACAAAGTATGCGCTGGTTTGTTGCGATACGCCGTGCAATAAATTGATCGGAGATAGTGCCGCCAATACAAATATCCACATCAATGTTTTCATTGATAATATCGACGGATTTATCCGTTAACGTGAGGTCGATAGCCAATAAAGGGTATTGAGCGCGTAATGACAGGATAAATGGGTTGATATAGGTGCTGCCAAACCCTGTGCTGCAACTGATCCGCAGTGAACCACGGATTTCTTCGCGACAGGCGTTGAGCGCTTCTTGCATGTGCTCAAGTTCCGCTAACATCAATTCGCTACTGCGTAGAATAATTTGCCCTTCATGGGTCAGCTTGATCGAGCGAGCACTTCGAAAAAATAGCGTTTGCCCTAGGTTTTCTTCCAACAATTTGATCCGCTTAGAAATATACGCGGGTGAAACCAATAGCTGCGCTGCCGCTTGAGAAAAACTCATTAAACGGGCGACGGTGACAAAAACACGAATGTCCTCTAACGCAGGAAGCTTGTTCATAGTTTGTAAACCTAAGGATTACAGTTCATGTCTATACTTTATCACAGCAATCCCTAAACTGGAGAAAAACACACCTAATTCATTTATCAGAGGTTTTCACCATGTCACAATTCAACATAGCGGTTATTCCGGGGGATGGTATTGGTACGGAAGTGATCCCAGAAGGGTTAAAAGTTTTAGCTGCCGCCGCCAGTAAACACAATGTAAAACTCAACTTTACACATTTTGATTGGTCATGTGAAACCTACCATCGCACTGGGCGCATGATGCCTGAAGATGGCTTAGAACAATTGAAAAAGTTTGATGCGATTTTCCTGGGGGCAGTAGGCTTCCCAGGTGTACCTGACCATATTTCGTTATGGGGTTTATTGTTGCCGATTCGCCGTGCATTTAACCAATATGTTAACCTGCGCCCAGTTCGTTTATTTGAAGGGATTAAATGCCCTCTAGCAGATAAAAAACCAGGGGATATTGATTTTTATGTGGTGCGTGAAAACGTGGAAGGGGAATATTCCGCCATTGGCGGGATTCAATATGAAGGCACGGAAGATGAAATGGTGCTACAACAAAGTATTTTTACCCGTAAAGGTACAGATCGTATTTTAAAATATGCGTTTGAATTAGCGCAAACTCGTGAGAAAAAACACCTGAGCTCTGCCACTAAATCTAATGGATTATTCCACTCCATGCCGTATTGGGATAGCCGTGTGGCTGAGATGGCTAAGTCCTACCCAGAGATCAAAGTCGATCAATTCCACATTGACATTTTTGCAGCAAATTTAGTGCGCATGCCTGAATTTTACGATGTGATTGTTGGGTCAAATTTATTTGGTGATATTTTGTCTGATTTAGGCCCTGCTTGTACGGGAACCATTGCGATTGCACCGTCTGCCAATATCAACCCAGAAAAAGAGTTTCCATCCATGTTTGAGCCTGTACATGGCTCAGCGCCAGACATTGCAGGGCAAAATATTGCTAATCCAATAGGCACTATTTGGGCGGCAGCGATGATGATGCAACACTTAGGTTGCCCTGAAATGCACGATAGCATTATGGCTGCGGTGGAAACAGCGATTAAAGAGCGCCGCCATTTGACGCGTGATATGGGCGGAAATGCGAGCACTCAGGCGTTAGGCGATGAAATCACTCAATTGATTTTGGCCTAATATGTTCGTTATTTAAGCCATTTCTACGTTACATCGGGGTATTGTTTTCGCCGTACCTCGATGCTTTGATTGTTAATACCCCCAAGATCTGCGAAAATATCCACCAATTATGTTTAACAACACGGATTTGCACCGCGAAGTGCCACATTGAGCCAAGCCGCGTGCCGCTATAAATCTGTATTCAGACGAAAAGAACGGTTAAATGACAGATCAGAATTTTCTACAGGAAGTTAGCACGCGTAGAACGTTTGCTATCATCTCTCACCCCGATGCGGGTAAAACCACGATTACAGAAAAAGTATTGCTGTTTGGGCACGCTATCCAACGTGCAGGTACAGTAAAAGGCCGTGGCTCAAATCAACATGCAAAATCCGACTGGATGGAAATGGAAAAGCAACGTGGTATTTCTATTACTACGTCTGTGATGCAGTTTCCGTACAATGATTGCTTAGTTAACCTACTCGATACCCCGGGGCACGAAGACTTCTCGGAAGATACGTATCGTACATTAACCGCGGTTGACTGCTGTTTGATGGTCATCGACTCCGGTAAAGGGGTTGAGGATCGTACCCGTAAATTGATGGAAGTTACCCGTCTGCGCGATACGCCAATCCTGACTTTCATGAATAAACTTGACCGTGATATTCGTGACCCAATGGAGCTGCTGGATGAAGTGGAAAATGAGCTGAAAATTGCTTGTTGCCCAATCACTTGGCCTATTGGTTGCGGTAAATTATTCAAAGGTGTTTATCATTTACTGCGTGACGAAACCATCCTTTACCAAACAGGTCAAGGTCATACAATTCAAGAAGTCCGTATTATCAAAGGGTTAAATAACCCTGATCTGGACGTTGCAGTGGGTGATGAGCTGGCAGCGCAATTACGTGATGAATTAGAGCTAGTTCAAGGTGCTTCTCACGAATTTGACCATGATGCCTTCTTAGAAGGTGAGCTGACGCCTGTTTTCTTCGGTACTGCATTAGGTAACTTTGGTGTTGACCATATGCTAGATGGCTTAGTGGAGTGGGCACCGGCGCCGCAAGCTCGCAAAACTGACGTACGTGAAGTTGAAGCCACAGAAGAAAAATTCACGGGCTTTGTCTTTAAAATTCAAGCCAATATGGACCCGAAACACCGTGACCGCGTTGCGTTCATGCGTATTGTTTCAGGCACGTATGAAAAAGGCATGAAGTTACGTCAAGTTCGTATCAAAAAAGACGTGGTGATTTCCGATGCATTGACCTTTATGGCGGGGGATCGTTCTCAGGTCGAAAACGCCTACGCAGGGGACATCATTGGTCTGCACAACCATGGAACCATCCAAATTGGTGATACGTTCACGCAAGGTGAAGAACTGAAATTTACGGGCATTCCGAATTTTGCACCAGAACTGTTCCGTCGTATTCGTTTACGTGACCCACTGAAGCAAAAACAGCTGCTTAAAGGGCTGGTTCAGTTATCTGAAGAAGGCGCTGTGCAGGTGTTCCGTCCATTAACCAATAACGATTTAATCGTGGGTGCGGTGGGAGTGCTGCAGTTTGATGTGGTGGTTTCGCGTCTGAAAAGCGAATACAACGTTGAAGCAATTTATGAAGCGGTTAACGTTTCTACGGCACGTTGGGTTGAGTGCGATGATGCGAAGAAATTCGAAGAATTTAAGCGCAAAAATGAGCAAAACTTAGCCCTTGATGGTGGTGATAACTTATCGTATATCGCCCCAACGATGGTGAATCTCAATTTGACCAGCGAACGTTACCCAGACGTTCGATTCCGTAAAACGCGCGAACACTAATCTTGTTTTTAACCCGCTATTTCATTATGAAGTAGCGGGTTGTCTCTTCCTAATGCTCCTTTTAAGAGCCTTTCCCTGTCTTTAAAACTATTTCATCAAGAATATTCTGTCTTTACCCTTGAAGCTCTTTATTTTTTCCATTTTTTTACTTAGGCTAGTAATGTTGACTCATCCACCACAGTGAAAGGAAGGTTCTTATGAAAAAGGCAATACTATTAAGTAGTTTAACTGCTATTGGACTGAGCTTTGTACTCACTGCATGCAGCTCATCATCAGATAGTGCGCTAAAAAAACAAGCCTCTGAAACGTGGGATAGCGCGGCAAAAACTGTTGAAATGGCGGGTAAAGATACAGGTAATGCGATTTCTAGCGGTGCAAAAAGTACAGGCGAATACGTTGATGATTCAGCAATTACTGCGGATGTGAAAGGTAAGTTACTGGGTACCAAAGGAATTTCCAGTAATAGCGTATCTGTAAAAACCGTTAACGGTGTGGTCTACCTTTCCGGTTTCGTAAAATCTGCGGATCAAATCGATAAAATTACGCAGGTTGCTTCCCGCGTTAATGGTGTGAAATCTGTGCAAAATGGATTAGTGCTTGCTAACTAATCTGTAAGAAATGTCTCAATAGCCCAAATTGTTGAATATTTATTGTACAATTTCGCTAGGATGAGCTTTCAAAGGGAAGCTCATTCTGTTTTTGAGTCCATTAAAGCGTTCAAGCTATTCAGGGATATTATGGGAAAACACGTTTCAGTTACTTTAGGCACCATTGAGCCGCTCGCATTTTTAGATAATATCAACTCGGGAAAGACCGCACTGATTTGTGAAGGTGGCGGGCAGCGAGGGATTTTTACTGCGGGTGTACTGGACGAGTTTCTGATTTCTGACTTTAATCCATTCGATTTAATGATTGGCACCTCCGCAGGAGCGCAAAATTTATCTGCTTATATTTGTGGGCAAGCAGGTTATGCACGCCGTGTGATCACCCGCTATACCACCAATTCTGCGTTTTTTAATCCACTGCGTTTTATCCGTGGTGGTCACCTCATTGACCTAGACTGGCTGATAGAAACCACGGCAAAAGAATTTCCTTTACGAATTGAAGCAGGGCTGGATTTATTGGATTCAGGCCGTGAATTTTATATGGGCGCTAGCCGTAGTGATGATTTTTCCGCTGAATTTTTACAACCTGATGCAGACACTTGGCTGGATATTATTCGCGCATCGAGTGCCATTCCTGGGTTCTACCGCGAAGGGGTTGAGTTTGATGGTACGCGATACCATGATGGCGGCATTAGCGCGGCAATTCCGGTTGAAGAAGCCTACCGACGCGGGGCTGAAACTATTGTCGTGATCCGCACAGTACCCTCCCAAATGTATTTCACCCCTGAATGGGTGAAAAGAATGACACGCTGGCTGGAGGGGGATAATAACGGGCTACAACGTATGGCGGCGATGCTGAAAGTACACTTGAAAAGCTACCGCAAAACACAAGAATTCATTGAAAACCCACCTAAAGATGTGCAGGTTTTCGAAATTTACCCGCCTGTTCCGCTGAAAAGCAGTGCGCTGGGCAGTAAAGTCTCTTCGTTAAATGAAGACTATCACACCGGACGACGTTGTGGGCGTTACTTTATTGCTGCACTTGGCGCAGGGTTTAATCAGAACGAAAATAGTTTCAGCCAAACTTTAGCGCGTAAGATAGAACGCAATCCCCTTGAGATTGATATTGAGCCTTCAGAGCAAAATACACTAGTGCCTGAAGTGCTCGCCGAGGCGCCTTCAATCATATTGCCAGTGAATGAAAATCGTAATGGATAAAACACAATTTATTGATACACATTGCCATTTTGATTTTCCACCTTTTAGTGACGACTTCACTGAAAGTTTACACCTTGCAAAACAAAGTGGCGTAGAACAGATTGTTATCCCAACAGTGAGTTTAGACAACTTTGCTCGCGTGTGGCAATTAGCGCAGCAATACTCGCAATTGCATGCCGCGATGGGGTTTCATCCTCTGTATATCAGTCAGTATCAAGACGCACACTTTGATGTGTTAGTAGATTACCTTGCGCAAAAAAATAAAAAGTGTGTCGCGGTGGGGGAAATAGGCCTCGATTTATACATGCAAAATCCTCAATTTGAGCGCCAACAGCAATTGTTAATCGCACAACTTAAACTGGCTAAACAATTCGATTTACCCGTGATCCTGCATTCACGTAAAACTCATGATCCGCTAGCCGCAATACTGCGCCGTATTGATGTGCCTGCTCGGGGGGTGGTACATGGCTTCGCAGGGAGCCTATCCCAAGCACAAGCCTTTGTTAAATTAGGTTATTATATTGGTGTGGGGGGAACGATAACCTATGATCGTGCGAATAAAACTCGCCATGTGATGTCGCAATTGCCACTTTCCTCATTATTGTTTGAAACCGATGCGCCAGATATGCCTGTTTCAGGCTTTCAGGGTGAGCCCAATCGACCAGAGCGTATTGAGTGGGTTTTTCGTTCATTTTGTGAGCTTCGCCACGAATCTCCAGAAGAAATCGCCCAACAACTTTACAATAATAGCCTGTCGTTATTTAATCTGACAAAGTAAAAACAGTTAAAACAATAAGTAATGCTTATATAAATCTGTTTCCTACCTGATTTAATCCATTCAGCTTTTACCATGACATATGACACCTTTAGTCTCTTTCCAGATAAAACCGACTTATTTTTGTGATTTTTATCACGCTATTTGAATTTTCAGTGTTTCTTGCACCTCGTATTTGTGATGAACATTGCGGGTTATTGGTGATGACTAGGTATAATCATGACACAAAGAGTCAAGGAGACTTACACGTTTCCTTATATATCAACCTAGAATCAAGTGAACAGGGATCCTTCCATGCAACTCATTATGAGTATTATAGGAATGGCGGTACTCATCGCGATAGCTGTCCTATTTTCGAGCAATCGCCGAGCGATAAGACTTCGCACTGTGGGCGGTGCTTTTATTATTCAATTAGCAATTGGCGCATTAGTTTTATACGTACCTGCTGGGCGCAGCGTACTGCAAGGAATATCTGATGGCGTCTCTAAAGTCATCGGTTATGGCCAAGATGGTATGAGCTTTATTTTTGGCGGCTTAGTGTCCGACAAAATGTTCGAATTATTTGGTGGCGGCGGCTTTATCTTTGCTTTTCGCGTTCTGCCTATTATCGTGTTTTTCTCATCGTTGATCGCTGTACTTTATTACCTAGGTATCATGCAGTTAGTCATCAAGGTCTTAGGTGGCGGTCTGCAAAAAGTGCTAGGAACTTCAAGAACAGAGTCACTGTCTGCAACCGCAAATATTTTCGTTGGGCAAACCGAAGCTCCTCTGGTTGTACGTCCTTACATTGCAACCATGACCACCTCTGAATTGTTTGCGATTATGTGTGGTGGTTTAGCATCAGTGGCGGGTTCTGTGTTAGCGGGTTATGCACAAATGGGCGTACCAATGGAATACCTGATTGCAGCATCATTTATGGCGGCTCCAGGTGGTCTGTTATTCGCAAAACTGATGGTACCTGAAACAGAAGATGCGCGTGATAGAGTCAACGCGACTGATTTAGTTGCCGAAGACGAACGCCCTGCAAACATTATTGATGCCGCAGCAGCAGGTGCTTCATCAGGTATGCAATTAGCTCTGAATGTCGGGGCTATGTTATTAGCATTCATCGCATTGATTGCATTAATCAATGGTATTTTAGGTGGTATCGGTGGCTGGTTCGATTACCCTCAGTTGTCTCTTGAACTGTTATTAGGTTGGTTATTTGCGCCGATTGCGTACTTAATTGGTGTGCCATGGAGCGAAGCGACTATCGCCGGTTCATTCATCGGCCAAAAAATTGTTGTAAATGAATTTGTTGCATTCATGAACTTTGGTGAATATATGAAGGCGGATGCAGAGGTTATCGCAGCAGGTAAGCAAGTGCTGTCTGATCATACTAAAGCGATTATTTCATTTGCATTGTGCGGTTTCGCAAACTTATCATCCGTGGCAATTTTGCTGGGTGGTTTAGGCGGAATGGCACCAAATCGCCGTGGCGATGTCGCGCGTTTAGGGATGAAAGCGGTAATGGCAGGGACACTCTCTAACTTAATGAGTGCGACCATTGCAGGCTTCTTCTTGACCTTGGGTGCCGCTGCGTTAGCATAAAAGTATTGCGTAGAATTATAAGCGGGTTTATCAAACCTGTTCACGATAAAAGCGAAAGGGCGTTGCTCTTTCGCTTTTATTTTTATCGTTTATATTCATTTGCTATCTTTTATGTTCAACGGCAAAATTTCAACTATTCTTAACTTAGTCAATTAATGATTGTCTAAGGTTAGAAAAGCCATTTGAGTGAATAAATTAACAGATAGATCGGGTATAATGAGATCTTATTCACATAATTATATTTAATAATGTAACATTCAGTCGATTAATGTGATTTGTAGCACATAAAATGACGCTGTTCCATGGTCAAATAGACACTAGTAAGCTGCTAATGGAACTGCTAGTTCTCAGAGTCAAATGGCTCTAGGGCATCGTGCGGTGAGAAGGAACTCAGCTGCTCAGTTCGGAAGCATCCGGCTGGCATCTTTAAGGAACCAAGCCCGCTCGCCAACAAAGAACGTGTCGTTCTGAAGAATTAATAACGTTGGAGAGTTATATGACTGATTTAAAAGCAGCCGCACAACGCGCGCTGACCCTGATGGATTTAACCACATTAAATGATGACGACACTGATGCAAAAGTGATTGCATTATGCCATCAAGCCAAAAGCCCTGCTGGCAACACAGCGGCAATTTGTATCTACCCTCGTTTCATTCCAATTGCGCGCAAAACACTGCGTGAGCAAGGTACTCCTGACGTTCGCATCGCGACTGTAACCAACTTCCCACACGGTAATGATGATATTGACATCGCATTAGCAGAAACCAAAGCGGCTATCGCTTATGGCGCGGATGAAGTTGACGTTGTATTCCCATACCGTGCGCTGATCGCAGGCAATGAACAAATTGGTTTTGATTTAGTGAAAGCGTGTAAAGACGCGTGTGCTGCTGCCAATGTACTACTGAAAGTGATCATTGAAACGGGTGAATTAAAAGATGCTGCGTTAATTCGTAAAGCGTCTGAAATTTCAATTAAAGCGGGTGCTGACTTTATCAAAACCTCAACAGGTAAAGTACCCGTTAATGCAACATTAGAAAGCGCAGAAATCATGATGCAAGTTATCAGTGATATGGGCGTTGCAAAAACCGTTGGTTTCAAACCTGCGGGTGGCGTCCGTACTGCGGAAGAAGCTGCCGATTACTTAGCATTAGCAGGCCGAATTTTAGGTGACAATTGGGCTGATAGCCGCCACTTCCGTTTTGGCGCATCAAGCTTATTAGCAAATTTATTAAACACGCTGGGTTACGACGTTAAAAAGTCAAGCAGCAGTTATTAATTTTCGCATTATTGTTAGCCGATAAATTCGACTTTAAAGGAGTATATCGTGTTTCTGGCACAAGAAATTATTCGTAAAAAACGCGATGGTAAACCATTAAGCGAAGAGGAAATTCGCTTCTTTATCAATGGTGTCCGTGATAATTCTGTTTCGGAAGGTCAAATTGCTGCACTGGCAATGACCATCTATTTTAACGATATGACGATGCCTGAGCGTGTAGCACTGACGCTGGCAATGCGTGATTCAGGAACAGTTCTGAATTGGAAATCGCTCAATCTTAACGGCCCATTAGTGGATAAACACTCTACGGGCGGTGTCGGTGATGTGACTTCGCTGATGCTTGGCCCAATGGTGGCTGCGTGTGGCGGTTATGTTCCAATGATTTCAGGCCGTGGTTTGGGTCATACAGGTGGTACGCTGGATAAGCTAGAAGCGATTCCTAATTTCGACATTTTCCCCGATGATGTTCGTTTCCGTGACATTATTAAAGATGTGGGTGTGGCGATTATTGGGCAAACCAATTCATTAGCACCAGCCGATAAACGTTTTTATGCAACCCGTGATATTACTGCAACAGTTGACTCGATTCCGCTGATCACAGCATCCATCTTAGGTAAAAAACTGGCGGAAGGCCTTGATGCCTTGGTCATGGATGTGAAAGTCGGCTCTGGCGCATTTATGCCAACCTATGAGAAATCAGAGGAGCTGGCAGAGTCAATCGTCAAAGTAGCAAACGGCGCAGGTTGTAAAACGACGGCATTGTTAACCGACATGAACGAAGTGCTGGCATCCAGTGCGGGTAATGCGGTTGAAGTACGTGAAGCCGTGCAATTCTTAACTGGCGAATACCGTAACCCACGTCTGTATGAAGTGACGATGGCACTTTGTGTGGAAATGTTGGTTTCAGGCTCACTCGCGGCTACCCGTGAAGAAGCGCGTCAAAAACTGCAAGCGGTACTGGATAACGGCAAAGCCGCCGAAGTGTTTGGTCGTATGGTTGCAGCACAAAAAGGCCCAGCAGACTTTGTTGAAAATTATGACAAATATCTGCCAACCGCCGTGTTGAGCAAAGCGGTTTATGCACCGAAAGACGGTATTATCACGCAAATGGATACGCGTGCATTGGGTATGTCCGTTGTGACATTAGGTGGCGGTCGTCGCAAAGCCACAGACCCAATTGACTACAGTGTTGGTTTGAGTGATATCGCAGCGTTAGGTGCGAAAGTGGATACACAAACACCATTGGCAATTATCCATGCGAACAGTGAAAAAGCATGGGAAGAAGCGGCAAAAGAAGTGCGCGCAGCCATGGTTATTGGTGAAAATTCCCCTGAGCAAACGCCAATGGTTTATCGCCAAATCAGCGAGTAATACAAATAGATTTTAGTGGTATATCGTTCTAATAAATACCGCAGGAGAAAAATATGAAACGCACATTTATTATGGTTTTGGATTCCTTTGGGATCGGCGCTGCACACGATGCACATAAATTTGGTGATGAAGGCTCAAATACGTTGGGTCACATTGCAGATGCTTGCGCACGCGGCGAAGCGGATATTGGTCGTAAAGGACCTCTGCATTTACCTAATTTAACAAAATTAGGTTTAGGTAAAGCAGGAGAAGAATCAAGCGGTTCATTCCCTGCGGGTCTTGATCCTAATGCAGAAATTATCGGTGCATATGGTTATGCGAGTGAGATTTCTTCTGGTAAAGATACCCCATCAGGTCACTGGGAAATCGCGGGTGTACCTGTGTTATTCGATTGGGGCTATTTCTCTAACGAAGAAAACAGCTTCCCACAAGAATTGCTGGATACCTTAGTTAAAAAAGCGAATCTGCCAGGTTACTTAGGTAACTGCCACTCATCGGGTACGGTTATCTTAGACCAACTGGGTGAAGAGCATATGAAAACTGGGAAACCGATTTTCTACACCTCTGCTGACTCTGTATTCCAAATCGCATGTCACGAAGAAACCTACGGCTTAGACAAACTGTATGAGCTGTGCGAAATCGCCCGTGAAGAGTTAACCAAAGGTGGTTATAACATCGGTCGTGTTATTGCGCGTCCATTTGTGGGTGACAAAGCAGGTAACTTCTCGCGTACCGGTAATCGTCACGATTTAGCAGTTGAGCCACCAGCACCAACTGTTCTAAAAAAATTAGTCGAAGAGAAACAAGGTGAAGTTGTTTCTGTCGGTAAAATTGCGGATATTTATGCACATGTCGGCATCACCAAAAAAATTAAAGCAACGGGTTTAGATGCTTTATTCGATGCAACAATCGAAGAAATGAAGCTGGCAGGTGACAACACGATCGTCTTCACTAACTTTGTTGACTTTGACTCTTCATATGGTCACCGCCGCGATGTTGCAGGTTATGCCGCAGCGCTCGAGTTATTTGACCGTCGTTTACCTGAATTAATGAAACTGGTTAAAGAAGATGACATTCTGATTTTAACCGCAGACCACGGCTGTGACCCAACTTGGCCGGGTACAGACCATACACGTGAACACATTCCTGTTCTCGTATATGGACCAAAAGTTAAACCAGGCTCATTAGGCCACCGCGAAACATTCGCAGATATTGGTCAGACAGTCGCTAAGTATTTTGATTTGTCGCCGATGGATTATGGTAAACCAATGCTTTAATCCCAATACCCGTCATACTTTGAGCTGTAGCGGTGTTGGCCGCACAAAATCACCCTAATCACATACTTATGTATGCTCATAGGGATGATTTTGCTAGCCGCCTAGCTACAACCCAAATTATTTAGGGTATTAGAACAAGCTTTGCTGTCATACTTTGAGCTGTAGCGGTGTTGGCCGCATAAAATCACCCTAATCACATACTTATGTATGCTCATAGGGATGATTTTGCTAGCCGCCTAGCTACAACCCAAATTATTTAGGGTATTAGAACAAGCTTTGCTGTCATACTTTGAGCTGTAGCGGTGTTGGCTAAAACTTAAACGGCTTAGGGTTATGGGATTCTAATTCTAATAATAAGGTGGGGGATACCACCTTATTTATTTTAAAAATATTTAATCGTTTAAAGGGAAATAATCATGGCAACTCCACATATTAATGCAGAAATGGGTGATTTCGCTGATGTCGTTCTGATGCCAGGCGACCCATTACGTGCAAAATACATCGCAGAAACTTTCCTGCAAGATGTCCGCCAAGTGAACAATGTTCGTGGCATGTTAGGTTTTACAGGGACTTATAAAGGCCGTAAAATTTCTGTCATGGGTCACGGTATGGGTATCCCTTCTTGCTCAATCTACGCAAAAGAATTGATCACCGATTTCGGTGTGAAAGTGATTATTCGTGTAGGCTCATGTGGCGCAGTGATGGATGATGTGAAACTGCGTGATGTTGTTATCGGTATGGGCGCTTGTACAGACTCTAAAGTTAACCGCCTGCGTTTCAAAGACCAAGATTTCGCAGCAATCGCAGACTATGACTTAGTTCATAACGCAGTTGAAGCGGCAAAAGCAAGAAAAGTTAACGTCCGTGTGGGTAACTTGTTCTCTGCTGACCTGTTCTACACACCAGATCCAGACATGTTCAAAGTGATGGAAAAATACGGCATCTTAGGCGTTGAAATGGAAGCCGCGGGTATCTATGGTGTGGCTGCGGAATACGGTGCGCGTGCACTGGCTATCTGTACTGTATCTGACCATATCAAAACTGGCGAACAAACGACTTCTGATGAGCGCCAAACCACATTTAATGAAATGATTGAAATCGCACTGGATTCAGTTCTGTTAGGCGACAAATAATCGTTTGATTCGATAAAAAGCGTTCTCTAAATGCCACGTATTGCGTGGCATTTTTTTGCTTAAATAGCGACTAGATACCTGAAAGGATCATATCAACAGCAGAAATAATTTTGGTATGAATGCTTGGTATAATACAAACAAGGTCGTTTGGTTTGAGTTTATTTTTAGAAACGGTTGTAATTGATTTTGTGATAATTACATGATGAATACCGTGAATTGTGATTATTGGTGATAAGACTTTTATTTGTGCATTTTTTTGTGATTGCGGAGCAATAGGCATAATTACTCGTGAATGATAGTCATCAAGTAAGTTATTTTGGATATCAATAATATAAGGGTATTGTTCTTTAGACTTAATGGACTTGTTACGGTATACGGCATATTGCGGCATCAAATTACTCCATACTCACCATCATCGGTAAATAGACCCGCTTGCTCTTCGAATTCATTGAATGCATCAATGGCGATTTTATGTATTTCTTTCCATTCCGATTTAGGCGCTGATTTAACTAAAGCAACTGGACTCTTATGAGGAAGTGTTTGATTTAATGGCTTAGATAAATGATTTTGCATTTTATTTATTATCTCAAATTATAGATGCACAGAATATTTATTAGTTTAAGATAGCTCCAAGCCACTCGCAATGAATAGGGCGAATTTTAGGACTAACTTCTTATTCGGCTCATCATCACGGCATCAACGTATTGCCCATCACGAAAGGCGTAGTCTCGCATCCGGCCTTCTTGCACAAAGCCAAACTTTTCATATAGCCCAACGCCGCTACCATTTGCGGCAAACACTTCGAGCTCAATGCGGCGCACATTCAACCAGTTATCGCAGTAATCCACCATCACTTGCATCAGTTTTGAGCCAATGCCTTTCCCTTGATGGGCTTCACTGACTGTGATACCAAAGGTGGCCACATGGCGACGGCGAACTTGGCTAGGCTGACTAATAACCAACAATCCAACAACGATATTATCAATGGTGGCGACAAACTGCGTTACAAGCGGATCATTCGCCCCAAGGCGCGCTTCCCATGTTTTTTCTGTCGGGTATGGCAGCTGTAATGTATTGGCGTAAGCCGAATAGTCTGCGTGGATTTGTGTGATGGCAGGGATATCTGCCATTGTCGCTCTGCGTATGATTACGTCGCTCATGATTTTCTCTTGTTATCATTTTTTAGATGATTATTAATCACATTAAAGCTATGTTCTGTCAACTCAATAAGGTTATATAAATCAAGTAGTCACATTACATTTTACTGACAGGCTTTAAAAAGCGATAAGGGAATCGCTATCTGATATCGAAAGTATGTTTGCTTATATATGATTTGGGGTGAATTTAATTAAAGGTCACCAGAGGAATGCTGATTATGTTTGAATTAAAAAGCGATAAAAACACGCAAAGTTCTATTGATAAGGCTAATTATCCTAAAGGTAACGTTCTATCTAAAAATAAAGCTGGTTTTAATAAAAAAATCAAAAAAATAGCTCTGGTAGGAAAAAATAATTTTTTAAATTTATTCAAATGTAAAAGTAAAATGGAAACGGAGAATAAATTAGTTGATAAAATTAAATATGATGAATTCCCCAAAAGTACGATTCTGGCGGTTGTAGAAAGAAATGAATCAGAGTTAACGATATTGGTTAGACCAAAACTACCTCACTTAATTGATGCTATTTTAAACCCAGATGAGCTAGAAGAAAGATTTTATCGCTCATTAGAAAAAAATAAGATAACAAAAGAAGATTTGGCGATTATTCAATTAGAAATGGAAAATGTTAAAAGTCAGGTGTCTTCAGATGAAGTTTCTACAAGGATTTATGATTTATTGGAAGTTATGTCTGATGAAAGACAAGTTACAATGAAAATTGATACAATAACGGACAAGTTAAATCAGCCTCTTGAGATAGACTCTGAAGTTCAAAGTAATACTTCAATTAAAAACGTCATTAGTCCGTTACCAATTAGCTTAAATCAGGATAAATCGAAAAATTTATTTGTTGAGCTTAGCTTGCTAGTGTCTGAGTTAAGTCAAAAAAAAGATGTTTCGGATAAACTATTAAATGATTTTAGGGATAGGATTATTGAATTAAAAAACAATGAAGAACCAGCTGTATTTAAATTTAAGCTCGATAGTATATTGGAACAAGCACATTCAACGCTATCAAAACAAATGCTTGATAAAATTAAAATAAAATTGGATGGCCATATTCAGGTGGCGTTTAAAGAGGATAAGACGATACCAATATTTGAGGGTATAAACGTTAAACCTTTGAACCCAATGATGGTAACGTTGAATATGATCCGATATAAATTATTTAACGCCTTAAATAGATTGAAAAATAAATTCATTAAATTTAAAGCGAGTTTTATTAAATAATAATTATTTAATTTTTATTAGGTTATTTTAAAATAATAGCCAACATTCATATATGGGTTGTTGGCTATTATTTTTTATATTAAGGCGTCATCATAAACACTTTGCTGTTTTGCCCTAAATATTGACGAGCCAAACGGTTTATATCTTCAACTGTGAGCTGTCGCACAATGACTTGCTCTTGGTTTAAGCGTTGATATTGGCCATCATCTGAAGCGATTTGTGCCAGTGCTTCTGTCCAATAGCTCGCACTGTCAGTCACTTGCGAATTCTCCGTTAACCAAATATTTTTAGCCTCCGTTAACTCTTTTTCACTCACACCCGATTGGCGAATTTGCGCAATGGTTTTTTGCGCGATTGCTGTCATTTCCTGTGCACGCTCAGGGGAGGTGGTGAAGTTCAAGCGAGCAAGATAATAAGGCTGTGGTTTTTTCGCTAACATCTGAGAGAAACCGAGGGCATAAATTCCGCTGGCTTTTTCGCGTAACTCGCTGCGTAAGCGTTGGCTAACAAGGGTATCAATCAATTGCAGTGCCAGTTGATCTTGTTGCGACCAAACCGCAGGCGCCGCAAATTGAATGCTTACCATGCTTTTATCACTGCTACTGATTGGGTAGGTTTTGTTGAAACTCGCCATTTTTGGCATGATGCCTTGGTCGCGAGATACCAATTTTTGGTCTCTATATGCCAGTGAAGCAACCCATTTTTCCAACAGTGGCTTAAGGTCTTTGCTATTCATTGCCCCCGTAATGACCAACGTCATATCCGCCGTTGAGGTTAGCAACTGGCGGTTAGCTTGTTGTAATTGCTGCGCGGTGAATTGGTTCCAGCCACCTTTTGGATTAATAACTAAAAATTCACCGTGGGTGTAGCTTTCCTGATTAATATTATCGAGGAACGTTCGCTCTACTGGGGTTTTCGATAAATTTAACGCGAAAGACTGTTTTTGTTGCTCGAGTTTTTCTCCACTAAATTGCGGTGCCGTGAGCTTTAAATTCAGCAGCTGCAATGCCGTTTCGAGGTTATCGACAGGAGTTTTACCACGAAAACCGTGTGTCAGTAACTCACTGTAAGGGCGAAGCGATATTTGGTTCTGTTTTGCGAGCAGCGCTAAGTCACGAGCGCTATAATTGCCGTAGCCGCTGCTTTCAGGCAGTTTCAGCGCCCAGTCGGTTAAACCTGCGGTTTGTTGGGTTTCTAAGGAACGGCCGCCTGGTAATTGAAGGTTAAACTGAATATCATCCTTAAGATTTTTATCCGTTTTGACAATCACTTTGATACCATTACTCAACGTCCATTGCTCAGTTTTATCAACGGGCAATTTGGCTTGTTCAACAATAGTGCCTTTTGTCACTTCAGGCAGTTGCAAGGTAATCGCTTTTGAGCGTAAGGTAAATGGCCCCGGTGAGCTTTGACGAGCGTTGAGCCATTGGGTATTAAATGTGGATTTATCCACGGTTGGGGCATCGGTATCTGGGCCAATCAGTGCTAAGCGTGGGGAGGCCACTTGCAGGAATTTGGCCACATGTTGCTGTAACGCTTGTGGTTTTATTCCATTAATTAATTGATAACTACCATCCAATTGCTGGCGTTTATTCCACATTGGCATGTCATACTCAAGGGCGGTCGTTAGTTGCCCTGCCAGATAATCATTGCTGTAACGCTGCTCAGAGGCGGTTTGTAAGCTGAGCTTTTTCAACATCGCTTGTTTTGCGCTATCGAGCTCTTCTTGGGTCACAGGCTCAGTGGCTAACCGCTGTAATTCCGTAAACAGAATTTGCGTGGCACCAGCATAGTCATTGCCTTTCGGATGGATAATCATTAGTTGTTGTAAACGTTGGTTATCCAGCATTGCCCCTTGCTCATTGATGCTGATCGACGGCAGAACACCGTTATCCACCATCACCGTGAAGCGTTGGTTTAAAATGGCGAGCCATAAACTGTCTAATAAGTCTTCTTGCTGCCCTAAGCGGGTATTCAGTGGTGCGCTAACATCCTTTTGCAATGCGAATTGAACATAACGTGCACCTTGTTCTTTATCAAACACCCCTTGAACTAACATATTGGTGGAATTAGTAAATTGCTTCCATTGTGGGTTGTCTTCCGCCACTTTTTCAGGTTTAGGCAAGGCAAATAAACTATTGACCTGATTGCGAACTGAAGAACGATTAAAGTCACCAATTACTAACAAGGTCATGCGCTGTGGCTGGTACCATGTTTGATAGTAATTTTTTGCTTGCTCAATCGGGGCTTGGCGTACGACATCGAGGGAGCCAATTGGGTTACGTTCTGCATAACGGCTGCCGTGGTAACGTAGTTTTTCAAGGCTATCATTAATGCGATAGCCCATCCCTTGGCGTAAGCGCCACTCTTCGACAATCACAGGGCGTTCTTTTTCAAATGCGTCTTGGTCGAACGTCATATTCGAGGCCCAATCCGCCATCACTTGCAAGCCAGTTTCCACTTGTTTTGGGGTTGCATCGGGTAACGACAACTTATACAGAGTGGAATTTAAACTGGTGATGGCATTGACGTGGCTACCCAGTTTCAAGCCTTGTTGTTCCAGCTGTTTAAAGCCTGTTGTTCCGGGAAAATGTTTAGTGCCTTTAAACGCCATGTGCTCAGTAAAGTGAGCGAGGCCAAGTTGCTGTTCATTTTCTTGCAATGAGCCGCTGCTCACCAATAAACGCAGTTCAACACCCGGCTGACTACGTTGTAAGAGGTAAACTTGCAGGCCGTTATCTAACTGATAATGTTGTAGGTCGCTACGCACAGGCAGTAAAGCTTGAGCATTTTGGCTGCTGGCAACATGACCTGCACAGCCGCCCAACACTAAACTGATGCAAGTAACAAAAGTGATTTTACGAAGCATATTCTGGTGTTCCTGTCATTAAAGAGTCAGTACGGGCAGACTCTGAAAGGTGAATTTTTTGTTCTGCAAATTGCGCGACAAAGCTTTGGTGGCTGACGAGGACTATCGCGCTATCGTGCAATTCCGCTTTTAACAGTGCGAGCAATTCCAATGCGCTGTTTTCATCCAGCGCTGATGTGGTTTCATCAAGCAACAACAGTTTCGGGCGGTTTAGTAGCAGACGTGCAAACATGATGCGTTGCTGTTCACCACCAGATAGGCGGTTGTTCCAGTCTGTTTCTAAAGCGAGTTGATGATGCAGTTTTTCTAACCCCACCAAGGTCAGCGCATACTGAAAATCGTGTTGGCTAAATTGGCTGGTAGCTTGCGGGTAAGCTAATAAGTTATCTAAGCGGCTGACAGGTAAATACAAGCGTTGTGGGACCCACATGACGTGCTCTGTGCGTGAAATCGTGCCGCTAAAGAATGGCCAGTGCCCACTAAGTGTACGCAGTAAAGTCGATTTGCCAATCCCAGAGCGCCCTGAAATTAATGTCAGTTCCCCTTGTTTGGCCGTGAAATTAACATCTTCAACCAGTAGGCGGTTATCTGCCGTTGATACGCTAATTTTGGCAGTTAACGGCGCATGTTGTTCATCAACGGTGACTTGTGCTTTATTGTCGTTTTCCAATAACACCACGAAGTTATATAAACGGGAGACAGTAGCTTGCCATGCCGCAATTTCTTTATAGGCGAAAATAAACCAACCTAAAGAGGTGGCAACGCTAGTGAACGCTTGGCGTAATTGCATTAATCCACCTAACATAATTTCCCCAGCAAGGAATTTAGGCAAGGCTAATAGAACAGGCGCTAATGCAGTCACTTGTTGGTAACCCACGGTGTAAAAAGATAAATTCCGCTCACAGCGGATCAGGCGGTTCCAGTTAGTGATGATTTCACCAAAACGCCCCATTAACTCTTTTCTGTCTTGGTTTTCACCGCGCTGCCCTGCGATGGCGTCACCGTGTTGGCGGCAGTTAATGAGCGAGCTACGGTAATCTGCTTCACGGCGCTGTTTGTCCATGTGTAAACGGCGCAGTGGAAAACCAATCCACTGAGTGAGGGCGATACCAATTAGGGTGTAAATGATACAAGCCCAGAACATATAACCGGGAATAGTCCAATCACTATCAGCAAAGTTAAATGACAGGCTACCGGAGAGTGTCCATAAGATTGCCGCGAATGAAACGAGCGTTAACATTGAGTGCAGGAATGTCACGACCAAGTTGAGGGTCGATTCAATCAGTAAGCGAATGTCTTCGGCAATACGTTGGTCGGGGTTATCGGGCTCTTGGGCGGTCAGTCTTAACAGATAATGTTTGCTGTTTGGAGATAACCAGCGGCCAAGGACTTGCTCAGTCATGCCTTTGCGCCAACGGATAATCAACATTTGTTTGAGGTAATTCCCCATCACCACTACAAAGATTAACCCGCTGACTAAGATAACAAAGTACTGCAATAAGCCATATAGTGCTTGGCCATCAAGCTTTTGCAGCGCGTTATAAAAGTCGCCATTCCACATGTTCATTTTGACGTTGAACCATACAGATGACAGCGTTAGCCCCAGCGAGGCAAAAAGCAAAATCCAGCACAAAAGGGCAGCACGCTGCCCCCAAAAAGGTTTTACTAAATAGAAAAATTGTTTCAATGTCTTCATGACGTCTTATTCATTTGTTGTTTTAATGGCTCACATTGCCGACAGGCGTACGGGTATTACAGGTCGTAATTCACTTGTAACCAGAATTGACGGCCCGGATCGTAGGACTTCAGTACGCGGTCTTCGAACATAAAGCGGTCAGCAATATTTTTATTATTCAAGATATTGTTCACCTCAACCGAGAAACCAAAGCCATGGGCAAAGTCTGGTTTCCAGCCTAGGCGGGTATCCCATGTGTATTTGCTGGCAAAGTTTTGCTTGGTGTATTTGCGTAATTGGCCCACTTCAGGGTCGCTATAATAAGAGTTGTCATAACGAACGGCTTGGCTGCGAGCTCCCCACCATTGAAGGCGGTTATACCAAGTAACGTCGTATTCATCCCATACACTGGTGAGTTCGAGGTTTAACTTGATTGGAGAGTTAAAGCTGGTTGAAGGTAGTTTTGAGGCATCAATAACTTTACCGTCATACCAGACTTTATTCAGGTTCACTTTATTGGCGGGATCGAAAGAGTTGTAGCCTGCATCTTTTGGTGTATTACTTTCTGTTTGCTGCCATGTGAAAGACGCATTCATGACATGAGAAGCATCCGCCCATTCCCATGGTTGGCTATTTTTCACGGATAAAGTGACGGTATCGTGAGAGCTTCGTCCACCATTGTCATACATACGAATACTGCGTTTATCGGCATCGCGGGTGTCATACTTGGTACGAGTTCTGACTTCGTCATACCCTTCACGGTGTACGTATTGCAAGCGCCATGTAGTCGAAAGGATCTCTTGTTGCAGTGCTAAGGTGAGCTCATCGTTATAGGGGGTTTTTAGTGAATCAATACCCTCATAATCTTTTTTATTATCCCAATTGTTGTTATCAGGGTTAAGCGAACATGCGAAATCTTTGCCATAGCCCAAGCAATTTTGCATTCCGTCATTTTGTGCACCGTATAATGCATAAGTGAGCATTGAGCGTCCATAATAACGGTTAGCCCCTGCTATCAATTGAGTTGCACCATCACCGAAGACATCATAAGTTCCACTTAAACGTGGAGCGATATTGGTACGGTTGACAAAATCATCGCGATCCAAACGCACCCCTGGACGCAAATTTAATTTGCCATATTGAATGCTATCATCAAGGAAGATGGCGTAATTAGTATAATCCGCTGAATATGAGCCTTTTTTAAACCGAGTGACATTGCTTAAGTAACCATCGTATAAGTCATTATCAATGATGTCACCAGTGTAGGTGTAACGGAAATAGTCTTGATCACGAACGTAGGTTCCTTTGGTGTAATTTACCTCAGCACCGAGTGTGGGTTGGTGTGTTAATCCAAGTGCATCCTCTTGGGAATTAAACCGCATCACGGTTTTTAGTCCATGAGTTTTTTGCTTGGATTCTAAGTCGCCAAGACCTCCGCTATTGCGTTCAATCATATTCCAATTCTTGTCGAATGCCCTGATCGTTAGGGAGTATTTCTGGTCATTTTTTCGATCATCTTTTAAATCTTGGGTATTCGCGGTGACTTCCAACTGCCCTAAATCAAGCTGATGTTTAAATACCGCGGTAAAACCTAAGCCATTGTGCGTTGAATCATAGCCTGAGTTACTGATTGAAGACGAAAAAAGGCGGCTATCATAGTTGGCGTAATTAGCGGACAAATCTAATGAGCTCTTATCGGATAAATCTAATGAATATTTTAAAAAGTAGTTATCCGAAGTACGGCGCTGATTTTTCTTACCCGAATCAGTGGTGATTGGCTCAACTTGGTTATTCTCTAGCACAAAGGCTTCACCCCCCGTGACTGTCATCGGAATGGTCGAACTGCGGCGTGAGGCTGAGAAAACTAACCCTGAATTTTCGCTAACACCTAATTCAAACCAGCCACCAAAGTCATTTTTATCGTAGCGATTTTGGAAACGCGCGGGGTTTGATGTGTCATTTTTAGTGGTATCAATGCCTTGGGTTGAATCGTGGAATAAGTTGTTCCAACCCGAACGTGTTAAGCGGTAATAGGCATGCGCGCTGTTTTCTCCTTGCCAGCGGCGGCTATTCACTTCAACGGTTCCCCCCGTAAACCCACCAAATTCAACAGGAATGTTGTTATCGTATACCGTCATGCTGTCAATCAGGCGGCTATCGATGTAAATTCCTTGGTCGCTGCTACTTAAGCGAGTTGAGGTTTCCCCTAAACCGCTATCGGCAGGGTCAAAGTCATTATTAAAACTCACGCCATCAAGGCGATAGGCATTTTGGTAGCTGCTCGAACCGTGGATTGAGACGCGGGAAGGTTTAATTTCCCCTTGGTTCATGGAGTTGCTGTCGTTGTTG
The DNA here is from genome assembly GCF_019343475.1 of Providencia sp. R33. Taxonomy (NCBI): domain Bacteria; kingdom Pseudomonadati; phylum Pseudomonadota; class Gammaproteobacteria; order Enterobacterales; family Morganellaceae; genus Providencia; species Providencia sp. R33. The sequence goes on from NZ_CP072453.1 coordinate 4,397,960, forward strand.
GCAAATTGCACCGCAGGGTTGGTTTTCATCAGGTCAGTAATGTTGCCATCGCCCGTATTTTTTTGGCTGATCTCTTCGGCGGTAACATACTGTGGTGCTGACATCACATCGGTTGCAGGGTGATTTTGTACCAAGCCTGAGACTTGGGTTTCAGGTAAAACCAATGTGCCTTGGTTTAAATTTTGCTGGCGAATAACGAAAACGCCATTTTCACTGACAAGCTCTAACCCGCTACCGATAAGTATTTTTTGTAATGCAGTTTGTGGGGAATAGTTGCCAGACAGGGCAGGCGCACGTAAGCCATTAAGCTGGCTTTTATCGTACAGCAGTTGAATTTGGCCTTGACGGCTAATTTCTGCAACGGAGGTTGCAAGTGATTGTTCGGGTAGTGAAAATGCCAGCTCTTGTGCAGCTGCGGATTGGCAAACTATTGCGCTACCAACTGCCACAGCAAGGGCAAGCGGCTTTAACCGGCCTTGAGTAAACTGAATAGACATGGATATCCCTTATTCTTAAGCTGCACAAAAAGTGTGCGGAAAATGGTCAGTAAAAAACTAACTACTTAAGAAGAGGGGGAAATGAGAATTATCCTCACCTGCAAATGAAAATATTTTTCATTTATTTTTTTTGTTGTTGATAATCAAAATGTTATTTTTATCTTGATAGACAACTTGAACAGGTAATAGGGAAGGAAGGGCTTGAAAAAACAGATCTGGCTGGCGGATATTGATACGTCCTGAGATTTTACTGTTTGCTAATGTGGCAGGTGAAAGCTCAACATTGACGGCAGAATAGTTTTTGAGTTCAGCGAGTACATCTACAAGGGGTTTATCCACAAAAACCAATTCACCAAAGCGCCAGCGCGCCACATCCTGCGCATTCACGTGGTGTCGGGTAATTTTGCTGCTTGGGCTGGCACTGGCCGCGCTATCGCCGGCGAGCAAAAAAACAGGGTGGGAGTTTTGTTCGCTTTGGAAGCTCACAATGCCTTGGCTGACATTCACCGAAACCTGCTGTGCGGTCTTATTCACCTCAAATTCGGTACCGACAACCTGAATACGTCGTTGGTCGGTTTGAATGATAAAAGGGCGGTAAGGGTTTGATTTTACCTTGAAATAGGCATTGCCTTCATCGAGGTACAGGTTACGCACAGGCGTTTCATAGGCAACACGGACACGGGTATGGCGGTTGAGAAACAATTGAGAACCATCGGGTAACGTGACTTCTTTTGGTGTATCAGTCGTCACCAACGTCATGTTATTCAGTAACATAGACGGTAAATGGCTATAAGGTAAAAATAAAATAGCGGCAATAAAAAATGCGGCTAATGTATTACCCAGCGGCCGCCAAAGGCGAAAAAAAGGGCGTTTTTCACTTTCCTCTTTTTTGGCACTGGCAGGGCGAGGCATTGCATCAAAATCACGCCACACTGACGCCATTGCGTCATAAGCTTTTGCATGTTCAGAGGACGCGGCAAGCCATTGTTTAAATTGCGCGGTTTCCTGTTCACTGATGCGTTGGCTGTGCATTCGGGTAAACCAAAGCGCCGCCTCTTCATCAATGCGGTCTGTATCCTCTGATTGGTGCAAAGGCTCGTGTGTCATGACTATTTATTGCCCTGATTATCAAGGTGTTTTTTACAATGTACTAATGCTGCCGCAATATGTTTTTCCACCATGCTGATTGAAATTTCCATTCGTTCAGCGATTTCACTTTGCGATAACCCATCAAAACGATATAACAAGAATGCTTCTCGCCGACGAGGGGGCAAAGTTTCAAGGGCTTCACTTAACCGTTGAATGCGTTGCTGATGTTCCAGTATTTCACTGGGATCGGCTTCGGGTTGCTCAAAACTGTGCTCGTGTACTACCTTATCAATGGAGGTTTCTGATTTGGTCTGGCGCTGGTTACGCCGCCAATGGTCAATCAGTACATGATTTGCAATTTTAAACAGGTAAGCGCGGCTCTCTTTTATCGGTGTTTGTTCCTTGCGGTTAAGCCATAGTGTAAACACATCCTGTGATAAATCATCAGCATCGTTGCTGTTGTCTAGCCGATTGCGGAAAAACCGTACAAGTTGGCTATAAGTTGACTGATACGCACCGCTAATTTTGCGGGCAAGGGATTTATCGATGGTCATTTTACTGGTGTCAATGTTATCAAAGTGCGCAAATAACAGGATGGGAACCTTAAATGCGCTGATGAATAATCCGCTCAGATTACTTTTTATTATAAATCAATATCTTATTTTAATTATTGTGTTTTTACTAATAATAATGAATATCATTTTTGTTTGTATTATGCCTATAATCTGCAAAAAATAAAGTCGTGAGGCAGAATATGAGCAGTATGACGGGCAAGTTAGAGCGCCCGATTTTCCGTCCACTGGGCGGTTTGGCGTTGAGTTGTCTTTTCCACGGAACACTAGCAATTATTTTTATTGGATGGTTTACGTCTTCCATCCCCAAAACGGGCGTATTACCGCCTGCAATTTCTTTGCAACTCGGGGTTTATCAGCTAGAACAGCAAGTGGAACCTGAAGTGAACCACGCGCCTAAACAGCAAGTGGCGACTCGCGAGGAAACCTTGCCAGAGGTGGTGGAAAAAGCGGAAAAACTGCCTGAAACCGCACTGGTGGATAACGGCACGTTAACTAAAGTGACGGAGAAAAAACGTCCGCCGAAGAAAAAAATTCCCCAAGAGAAAAAAGTGTTTGAAGATGCCCCTGTGACCACCCAAGAGTCAGCGGTGACATCAGCGCCTGCATCAGGCAGTGAGTCCAATAGCAGTGCAAACTTTTCTAGCAATGCCTCGATGGCGGTAAGTGGTCACCAAGGGTGGCAAAGTGAAGTTCATCAGCGTATTGCAAAAACAAAGCGTTACCCACGTTCAGCGCTGCGTTTTCGTTCAACTGGAGTTTCCCAAGTGAAAGTGGTTTTAGACAGTAAAGGGGAAGTCGTGACCGCGAGTTTGTTTAATTCATCTGGCACAAAAATCCTCGACAAAGAAGCCCTTGCGACCATTTCTCGCGCGGCACCTTTTCCAGTACCGCCCGAAACCTTGTTAATTGATGGACGTGTAGAGTTTATCGCGCCAATTGTGTTTGATACGACAGCGATTTAAGCATTATTTTTCTGATTGAGACGGCTTGCTCTTTGGCGCAGGCCGCTTTGGTCGATAAGGGCGAGGTTCTTTTTTACGCCGCAGGCGAACGGGTTTTGCTCGGAGTGCAGGTTGGCTATCTGATTCATTTTCTTCATTATTTTCTTCAGTATTAACTACTAACGGCGGCGGCTGTTTGTGACCTTTCTTTTTCTTCAATTTCAGCAAAGTATTAGCTAAAACAAAACCTATGCACAGAGCGAATAAAATAAAAATCCGTAATACATTTGTACTGTTATCCGCTTGCTGAATTTCAGCAGCCAATAATTCAGTATCAATGGTGAGGCGTAAGTAGCCTTTCGGTTCTTTCGCACCTTGAATAGGGACAACTAATTGATATTGAAAGTTTTGTAATGAAGAATTATTGTCAATGGCTAGGCGTTCTTTGACCGTTGTAGGTTCGCCAACTTGGGTGACCAGTGTGCCACTCGCGGTGTAGATACTGGCATCCAAAATATAACGGTCTTTTGCCACATTATTTAAATTGGCATTAATTCGTTCCAAATTAAAATCTTTGCTGCCGGGAACAATATAATCAGATAAGCTGAAAGCAACTTGTTCGGCTAGAACATAAGTCAATTGTTTAAATTGCTCGATTCGGCTTTGATTTTGGCTATAACCCAAATAAGAAATGCCGTGCATCAGTAAAGTTACCAGCGCAATGCAGATAACGATAATAACGGTTTTATGTAGCCTGAAGGTGCGTTTCATTGCTTTATTGGTGCTCTCGACTTATTTTGAGTATAAAGATATCGTTATACTCAAGTAATAGGGGTTTATATTTAGTTTTTGCGGTAAAAACGTAAGGTTATAAAGCCTTAAAGTTTAGTATAGTGGCTTCGTTCGGCTACTCGCAACTCATCATTATAAAAAAGTTATTTCGATTACAGGAGCGCATTTTCATGTCAACGAGTTTGACCTATTGTTACCTACCCGACGAGATTCAAAAATGGCCGGGTTTACCTCTCTCTTTAAGCGGGGAAGAAGTGATGCCCCTTGATTATCGTGCAGGTGACAGTGGGTGGCTGCTCTATGGTCGCGGACTAGACAAAGCGCGGATCAGTAATTTTCAACAACGTTTGGGAATTGCGATTGTGATTGTGTCTTCATGGCGTATTGATGACTACCAAGTTGTCCGCATCGCGGGCAGCATCACGCCAAGAATTAAAAAACTCGCTGATGAATGTTTATTAGACGTGGTGCCATTGGGGCAAATCCCGCGCTTACGTTCACCGGGGATCTTGTTGATGGATATGGACTCCACGGCAATTCAAATCGAATGTATTGATGAAATTGCCCGCTTAGCAGGAGTGGGTGAGCAAGTGGCAGAGGTCACTGAGCGCGCCATGCTAGGGGAGCTCGATTTCACCGAAAGCCTACGTGCTCGCGTCGCATTATTGGAAGGCGCAGATGCGGCTATCTTAGATAAAGTCTTAGAAACACTGCCATTAATGCCAGGCTTAACGAACCTTGTTCGCAAGCTACAAGCGATGAATTGGCATATTGCAATCGCCTCTGGCGGCTTTACGTTCTTCGCCGATAACCTAAAACAAAAACTCAAATTAGTTGCGGCTGTGGCTAACCAGCTTGAAGTAAAAAATGGCAAGCTAACAGGGAAGGTCAAAGGGCCGATAGTCGATGCGAAATATAAAGCGCAAACCCTTGTAAAATTAGCAGAAAAATTAGAAATCCCCATCGAGCAAACTGTGGCGATTGGCGATGGTGCCAATGACCTAAAAATGATCCGCAAAGCAGGGCTGGGAATAGCGTACCATGCGAAACCAAAAGTGTATGCGAGAGCAAAAGTGGCGATTCGTCATGCGGATCTCATGGGGGTGTTGTGTGTGCTCAGCGGGGGCTTGAAGCACGAGGAACGCTAATATTCTTCATATTTCGTGCTGTGGCGGTGTTGGCTTCACTCGGCTGCTTGGGTCACATACTTGTGTATGCTCCCCAAGACATCCTCCTTTGCCGCCTTGCCACAACACGAACTATTTTGAATATTATGAGATTAATTTAACGCTAAATAAATAGATAAAAGAGTTTGCTGTAGCGGTGTTGGCTTCACTCGGCTGCTTGGGTCACATACTTGTGTATGCTCCCCAAGACATCCTCCTTTGCCGCCTTGCCACAACACGAACTATTTTGAATATTATGAGATTAATTTAACGCTAAATAAATAGATAAAAGAGTTTGCTGTAGCGGTGTTGGCTGCGTTCGCTAACCCTAGTCACATACTGGTGTATGCTCCTAGGGCTTAGCTTCACTTGCCGCCTTGCTACAACACAATCCATTTTGAATATTAAGCTAATTTAATTTTCAAGATTCAAGATCATTAGAACACTGTGGTTCGGCGGTTGTAATACAGCATAATTTTAACGAGGAGTTTGGTGTGGCGAAAGGGGTAAAAAGGGCGTTTGTCTGTAATGAATGCGGGGCGGATTATCCGCGTTGGCAGGGGCAATGCAGTGCTTGCCATGCATGGAATACGATTACGGAAGTGCGTCTTGCCTCAACAAACTCGGTTTCACGTAATGACCGGTTAACGGGGTATGCGGGGAATGCGGCGGGGGTGAGTAAAGTTCAGAAACTTTCTGATATCAGCCTTGAAGAATTACCACGTTTTACCACTGGGTTTAAAGAATTTGACCGCGTGTTGGGTGGTGGCGTCGTGCCGGGAAGCGCTATTTTGATCGGCGGAAATCCGGGAGCCGGTAAAAGTACCTTGCTGCTGCAAACCATGTGTTTACTATCTCGCGAAATGAAAACCCTGTATGTCACGGGGGAAGAGTCATTGCAACAGGTGGCGATGCGTGCGCACCGATTAGGTTTGCCAACAGACTCGCTCAACATGCTCTCTGAAACCAGCATCGAACAAATTTGTTTAACCGCAGAGCAAGAACAGCCCAAATTAATGGTCATTGACTCCATCCAAGTCATGCATATGGCGGATATCCAATCGTCACCGGGGAGTGTCGCGCAAGTCCGTGAAACCGCTGCCTATTTAACGCGGTTTGCCAAAACCCGCGGTGTCGCCATTATTATGGTGGGTCACGTAACCAAAGACGGCTCGTTGGCGGGGCCTAAAGTGCTTGAACACTGTATTGACTGCTCGATTATGTTAGATGGTGATGCCGATAACCGTTTTCGCACCCTGCGCAGCCATAAAAACCGTTTTGGGGCGGTGAACGAATTAGGGGTGTTTGCTATGACAGAGCAAGGCCTCAAAGAAGTCAGTAACCCATCAGCCATTTTCTTAAGTCGTGGTGATGAAATTACGTCAGGCAGCTCGGTGATGGTGGTGTGGGAAGGTACGCGCCCACTGCTGGTGGAAATACAAGCACTGGTTGATCATTCAATGATGTCTAATCCGCGCCGTGTTGCAGTTGGGTTAGAGCAAAACCGTTTAGCGATTTTATTGGCGGTGCTGCACCGTCATGGTGGGTTGCAAATGTCGGATCAAGACGTGTTTGTGAACGTGGTGGGGGGCGTTAAAGTCACTGAAACCAGTGCTGACCTTGCTTTGCTGCTGTCCCTTGTATCCAGTTTCCGCGACCGCCCATTACCGCGCGACCTTGTCGTTTTTGGTGAAGTCGGGCTGGCGGGGGAAATTCGCCCAGTACCAAGCGGGCAAGAGCGTATTTCAGAAGCGGCAAAACACGGTTTTAAACGCGCCATTGTTCCCCATGCGAATATGCCGAAAAAATTACCGCCAGATATGAAAGTGTATGGGGTGAAGAAATTAGCGGATGCATTAAGTATTTTGGACGAGCTATAACGCTTAGAGTTAAAAGGAAAAACCATGGCTGAATTTGACTATCTAAAAAACGCGATCAAACGAGCGGGCTATACGCTTCAACAGGTCGCGGATGCGACAGATATGACCAAAGGCTATCTCAGCCAGTTGATTAACGACAAAATTAAGAGCCCAAGTGCCCAAAAAATTGCGGCGCTTCATCGCTTTCTGGGGTTGGAGTTTCCTAACCAGCAAAAAACAATCGGTGTGGTATTTGGTAAATTTTACCCGTTGCACACGGGGCATATTTATCTAATCCAACGGGCATGCAGCCAAGTGGATGAATTACATATTATTTTGTGCCACGATGAGCCTCGTGATAAAGAGCTGTTCGTTAATAGTTCCATGTCCCAACAACCCACCGTGAGCGACCGATTGCGTTGGTTACTGCAAACCTTTAAATATCAAAAAAATATCCATATTCATTCTTTTGATGAACAAGGGATCGAGCCATACCCACACGGTTGGGAAGTGTGGAGCGATGGGATGAAAGGCTTTTTGAAAAAGCACAACATTAACCCAAGCTTTATCTATTCAGGGGAGGCGAACGACGCCCCGCGCTATAAGAAATACTTGGGTATTGAAACCATCCTTATCGACCCTGAACGCACGTTTATGAATATCAGTGGTAACCAAATCCGCCAAGCACCATTTCGTTATTGGGAATATATCCCGACAGAAGTGAAGCCATTCTTTGTGCGTAAAGTCGCGATTCTAGGCGGGGAATCTAGCGGGAAATCTACGTTGGTCAATAAGTTAGCGAATATCTTTAATACATCCAGCGCTTGGGAATATGGCCGTGATTATGTCTTTAGCCATTTAGGCGGCGACGAAATGGCGCTGCAATATTCAGATTATGACAAAATCGCACTAGGGCATGCGCAGTATATTGATTTTGCAGTTAAATATGCAAATAAAGTCGCGTTTATCGATACGGACTTTGTGACCACACAAGCGTTCTGTTTGCGTTATGAAGGTAAAGAGCACCCATTTGTTCAAGCGCTAATTGATGAGTATCGATTCGACCTAGTTATTGTTCTCGAGAACAACACGCCATGGGTCGCCGATGGTTTGCGAAGTTTAGGCAGCGATAAAGACCGAAAAGCGTTTCAAAATTTACTCATTGAAATGCTGAAGAAAAATAATGTTGAGTTTGTCCGCGTGGAGTCCTCAGACTACGACACACGCTTCTTGGAGTGTATCTCATTAGTTCAACAGTTATTGATGTTGGATGATCTATAAAATCCCCAATAAAAACGGTGCTGTTTGGGCACCGTTTTATTACCTTTATCCCTTAAACGCGCAGACGTTAGAAGGATTAAGCGGCAATTCATTATATTCAAAATAATTCGGCTTGCAGGTAGGCGGCGAGTGAAACTAAGCCCTAGGGGCTGTTTATCTTTGATGGTCAATTTTTATTCGAATTAAAGCCATTTTAGGCAAGGCGAGAGGTTCGCTGCCTAGTGAACTAGGCAAGAGCCTCTCAACACAGCATCAAATGAGTGAAACGCGCTTTAATCGAACCCGCAGGGCAGCGTTTAAGCACAATAGTTAACGTAGATAATAGTTAGTCATCTTGATTGACACATTTATCATTGTTTTAATTATTTTTTGACCTTTTTTAGCGGTAAAAATCAGCAGCAAAGATAAACAGCCCCTAGTCACATACATAAGTATGTGACTAGGGTTAGTAAACGAAGCCAACGCCGCTGCAAGCCGAAGAATGAAGAATATTATTTGGTCATACGCTTATATTTCATCCGATGCGGTTGCAACGCTTCCGCACCTAACGTACGCTTTTTATAATCTTCATACTCAGAGAAGTTACCTTCGAAGAACGTAATATTACCTTCATCTTGATAATCAATGATATGCGTAGCGATACGGTCAAGGAACCAACGGTCATGGGAAATAACCATAGCGCAACCAGGGAACTCTAACAGCGCATTTTCTAACGCACGTAAGGTTTCTACGTCGAGGTCGTTGGTTGGTTCATCGAGTAACAGTACGTTGCCGCCTACTTGTAGCAGTTTGGCTAAGTGTAAACGACCACGTTCCCCACCAGATAACTCGCCAACACGTTTACCTTGGTCAATGCCTTTAAAGTTAAAGCGGCCAACGTAAGCACGGCTCGGGATCTCGAAGTTACCAATACGCATGATATCTTGCCCGTTGGAAATCTCTTCCCATACGGTTTTGCTGTCATCCATTGAGTCACGGAACTGGTCAACAGAGGCAATCTTAACTGTTTCACCCACAGTGATCGACCCTGAATCAGGTTGCTCTTGGCCTGAAATCATACGGAACAGGGTAGATTTACCCGCACCGTTTGGACCGATAATCCCAACAATTGCCCCTTTAGGAATGGAGAAATTCAGGTTATCGATTAATACGCGGTCACCATATGATTTACTTAGGTTTTCAACCTCGATGACTTTGTCACCTAAACGTGGTCCAGGTGGAATAAAGAGTTCACTTGTTTCATTACGTTTTTGATATTCAACGTTATTAAGTTCTTCAAAGCGAGCCAGACGCGCCTTACCTTTCGATTGACGGCCTTTCGGGTTTTGACGGATCCACTCAAGCTCTTTTTCGATAGACTTACGGCGAGCCGCTTCAGTTGATGCTTCTTGCGACAGACGCTCATCTTTTTGCTCAAGCCATGAAGAGTAGTTGCCTTCCCATGGAATACCTTCACCGCGGTCAAGTTCAAGGATCCAACCTGCAACGTTATCTAAGAAGTAACGGTCATGCGTGATGGCCACAACGGTGCCTTCGTAGTCATGTAAGAAACGCTCTAACCACGCAACAGACTCGGCATCCAAGTGGTTGGTTGGTTCATCGAGCAGCAGCATGTCTGGTTTTTCAAGCAGCAGGCGGCAAATTGCCACACGGCGGCGTTCACCCCCAGAGAGGTTTTCGATTTTTGCATCCCAAGCTGGCAGACGCAGCGCATCAGCAGCTCGTTCCAGTTGGTTATCTAAATTGTGGCCATCTTGTGCGGAAATAATCGCTTCTAACTCGCCTTGTTCTTTGGCCAGTTTATCGAAATCTGCACCTTCTTCTGCGTAGGCGGCATAAACTTCGTCTAAACGCGTTAATGCACGTTTAACTTCGCCAACTGCCTCTTCCACCGCTTCACGCACGGTGTGTTCAAGGTTCAGTTTTGGTTCCTGTGGCAGGTAGCCGATTTTTAAGCCAGGTTGCGGACGTGCTTCACCTTCGATATCGGTATCAATACCCGCCATGATGCGCAGCAATGTTGATTTACCAGCACCGTTGAGACCTAAAACACCGATCTTAGCCCCCGGGAAGAAGCTCAGAGAGATATTTTTTAAAATATGACGTTTCGGTGGAACAATTTTTCCAACCCGATACATACTATAAACGAATTGAGCCAAGTTATTTACCTTTTGTTTTATAAAGGGAATTTTAATTTTATGCTGTTTTCTGTACGTCAGGGGAGAATGCCCTAAAAGACAGAGAAAAACCGCGATAAATTGTTTGTCCTGAACTATACCTGAACATCAGAGGATCATCCATCCCTCCCCGTTATCTGATGAGAGATAGGCAGATAACAGCGGTGTTTTATTTTTAAACATTTACTTTTTTAACTCTGTCTGTATAGTGGGTCGATACGCTATACAGGGAGTGAATTGTGATAAAAAGTTTTAAGACAAAGGAATAGAGCGTTTTTTTAGGATGGAAATTGGCGGTTAACGTTTAAATTTGAGGGTGAAGATGCCATCCTCGTTGATTATCAAGATTATCATTAAGGTGAAAATCATGAATAAAATGCATAATCCAGTACACCCAGGTATGGTGTTGCGTGAGTATTTAGAGGGAATTTCAGTGACTGACGCAGCGAAAGGATTGGGTGTCACTCGTGCAACATTGTCACGTATTCTTAATGGTAGCAGTGGCGTTTCGGCCGATATGGCGATCCGCTTGGAAATGGCACTAGGAACTAGTGCAAAGATGTGGGTAGAGATGCAGGCTCAATATGAGCTGTGGCAAGCCTCTTTAGCAGAGCGGCCGGCAATCAAACCTTTATTTCCGACTCAGGTGGATACTGAACTGTATAAATGATACGTAAAAGACTGTAAAACAGGTAAATTCAGGAACTCTCCGCTGTTGCTCGATAAAAACTTTCGGTAGCATTAACATTATTGATATATGTTTAATATACCCGTAATCCTTCAAGTTGCAGCGGTGTTGACTACGCTACGCTCGCCGAGTCACATAGTTTATCTATGCTTCTCGTCTATCTTCGCTTGTCGCCTACCTGCAACTCGAATTATTTGGGGTATTATAGGTTAAGGTTTTTCCTGTATTTTGACTTTAGTTTAGCGATGGAGCGAGTGGATATGAAACGTTGGTTAGCGGCAATTCCAGTGACAATGATGCTGGTTTCGAGCACCGTATGGGCGGATTCCCTACAGTCACAGCGGGAGCGGTATCAAGCGATTAAAACCGCTTGGGATGCAAATAAAATGGATGAAGTGGAGCGCTTATTACCGACGTTGCATGATTATCCTCTTTATCCTTATTTGGCTTACCGTGAGCTGACGCAAGACCTTGATATTATTTCACCTCGTCAGGTTCAGGAGTTTATTAACGCCTACCCAACACTACCTGTTGCTAAGAATTTAAAAACGCGTTTTGTCAACGAACTTGCCCGCCGCCAAGAGTGGAAATCATTGCTTGAATTTAGCCCTGAAGCGCCAAAACCTGCCGAAGCACAATGTAATTTTTATTTTGCTAACTGGGCAGTTGGGAACAAACAAGTGGCTTGGCAAGGCGCTGAAAAAGCGTGGTTAAATGGCCATTCAATGCCCGCTGCCTGCGATAAGCTATTTAACGAATGGGAAAAAGCAGGCTATTTAAGTGCTGAAATGGTGCTGGAACGCATTAATTTAGCGATTAAAGAGGGGAACCCGTCGATTGCCAGTTATTTAGCAAAACGCCTACCGCCAAGTTATAAAACCATTGGTGATGCGTTGATTAAATTGCAAAATGAGCCAGCTTCGGTGGTTTCGTTTGCAAAAACTGTCACCCCAACGGACTTTACTCGCCAAGCAACCATTGCAGCATTTAACCGCTATGCACGCCAATCGCCAGATGCTGCTCGCTCCGTATTAAGCAGCGTAAGCGCTGCGCAAAAAATGAATATGGCTGAAAACCAGCAGCTAAAAGATAGCATTGCATGGCAGTACATGGGAGATGTGACCCCTGAACAAGCGCAATGGCGTGATGAAACTATTCAGGAAACAAATTCGGCTTCGTTGAAAGAGCGCCGTGTCCGTCTTGCGTTAGGGCAAGGGGATAAAACGGGGGTAGCTTCATGGCTAAGGCAGCTTCCAGCAGAAGTGAAAAACAAAGAAGAATGGCAATATTGGCAGGCTATCACGTTAATTGATGCAGGGAAAAAAGCGGAAGGCGAAACGCTGCTTCGCCAGCTAACTGAAAAACGTGGTTTCTACCCGATGGTTGCCGCGCAAGTGTTAGAAATTGATTACCCTGTGTTAGTCAAAAGCGCGGTGAAGCCAGATGCGAGCATCAGCCAGCTGCCTGAAGTTCAGCGTGTGCGTGAGTTAATGTATTGGGAGATGGATAATTTAGCGCGTTCAGAATGGGCAAGCTTGGTGGCATCTCGCCCAGCTAACCAACAAGAGCAGCTGGCACGTTATGCGTTCGATAACCAATGGGCAGATCTCAGTGTGCAAGCTACTATCACGGCAAAACTGTGGGATCACCTTGAAGAACGCTTCCCACTGGCTTGGGACAAAGAATTTAATCTGTATACCAAATCAAAAGACATACAAAAAAGTTATGCGATGGCTATCGCTCGCCAAGAGAGTGCTTGGAACCCACAAGCGCGTTCACCAGTGGGCGCAACAGGTTTGATGCAGTTAATGCCAGCAACAGCAAAACATACCGCACAGAAGCAAGGTATTGATTATGTGAATACTAGCCAGCTCACTAACCCAACGATGAATATCGAACTGGGTACGGCGTATCTGGAAGATGTTTACCAGCAATTTGGTAATAACCGTATTTTAGCCAGTGCAGCCTATAATGCAGGCCCATCACGGGTGACTCGTTGGTTGGGGAACAGTGGCGGCCGTATTGATGCCGTGGCATTTGTTGAAAGCATTCCGTTCTCAGAAACCCGCGGCTACGTGAAAAATGTGCTGTCGTATGATTTGTTCTATCGTCATTTTATGGGGCAAAAGGGGAGTAAGGTTTTACTTCCCCACGAATGGAATATGAAATACTAATTCGCGTCATATTTTGAGCTGTGACGTTGTTGACTGCTCTCGGCTACTCGGGTCACATACTTATGTATGCTCCCCGAGCTATCCTCGCTGGTCGCCTAGTCACAACTCAAACTATTTAGCGTATTAGTGTTTGTCATATTTTGAGTATTAAGACTTGTCATATTTCGAGTGGTAGGTGGGCTTCATGTGTTAACCCTAATCACATACTTGTGTATGCTCTTAGGGCTTAGCGCCACTCGCCGCCTACCTACAACCCGAACTATTTTGAGTATTAAGACTTGCCATATTTTGAGCTGTGACGTTGTTGACTGCTCTCGGCTACTCGGGTCACATACTTATGTATGCTCCCCGAGCTATCCTCGCTGGTCGCCTAGTCACAACTCAAACTATTTAGCGTATTAGTGTTTGTCATATTTTGAGTATTAAGACTTGCCATATTTTGAATTGTAGGGGTGTTGGCTTCACTTGCTAACCCTAGTCACATACTTGTGTATGCTCCCCAAGCTATCCTCGCTGGTCGCCTAGTCACAACTCAAACTATTTAGTGTATTAATGAAGTAACTAAATGAAATTTGGTTGTTTTTTGTATTGTTGAATCTTGATAAGCGTTTGATTGATGATTTCTAATCAGAGTGTGTTATTATTTGTACTAGTTAAATAGTATGGATGGATAAACGATGACAGCAAATCAACACCATGATCCGGCACTAACAGCCGATGAGAACGCTGACTGGCTGCGCTTTGTGAATTTACTTCAACTGGCCTTTGAACAAGATATTCAATTGCCAGTTTTGCAATTACTGCTTACTCCAGATGAACGAACGGCCTTAGCAACTCGAGTCAGAATCGTACAAGAGCTGATGCGTGGCGAAATGAGCCAACGAGAGCTAAAAAATGAGCTCGGTGTTGGGATCGCGACAATTACACGTGGGTCAAATAGCCTAAAGTCAGCGCCTATTCCTGTTAAAGCGTGGTTGGAGCAACAACTACTCTGATATTCGTCATACTTCGCACGATGACGTTGTTGACTGCTCTCGGCTACTTGGGTCACATACTTATGTATGCTCCCCAAGCTATCCTCGCTTGTCGCCTAGTCACCGCACGAATTATTTAGAATACACTATTCGTCATACTTCAAATTGTAGGGGTGTTGGCTTCGTTTGCTAACCCTAGTCACATACTTGTGTATGTTCCTAGGGCTTAGCGGCACTTGCCGCCTACCTACAATCTGAATTATTTAGAATACACTATTCATCATACTTCAAATTGTAGGGATGTTGGCTTCGTTTGCTAACATATTTTGAATATTTGTGGTATTTCAAATAAGTACACATAAAAAAAGTATGGTTTCCCATACTTTGGTGTGTATTAAAGTGGCACTTTTGCCTACATGCAATTTTAATTATTTTGAGTATAATTAGTCTTCGACTTGGTTTAGCTCTTTATAAATTTCATGCTTAATGGGAACCAAAGCCAATATTAAGGCTTGTTGGTAAACACTGGTGCGGGTTAATACGCCGTCAGTGAAAAAACCAATGGCTCCACCTTGTTGTTTGATATTATCGATACCCGTCAAAAAGGCCATTTCATCGCCGAGTTCGCGACCTTCACGAATACCTGCCAGAATTTTTTCTGGGATCATGATACTTGCTGAGCGAGATTCACCGCGAATTTGCTTGTGTTCAATGACAATCCAAGCGAAAGTCATATCATCATCAATACCCGCTTCAATACCAACCCAAAAGTCTGCTTCTGGGCGAACTTGTCTTGAAGCCATCACGCGTTGTCTAGCGCCTGTACGGGTTTCATTATTACCGATAGGTTGCTGTGGAACACTGCTATCGACATTAATATCTTCAATTTGATAACTGCCTGGCCCAAAAACAGCATCGAAAGCTAGATGGATTGCTTTAATTTTGGCAGGGTTAGTCGTTGCAGCTATAACTTGGTACATTCATTATTTTCCTTTGAACACATACTTCGAAAAGTAATAACGGAACACATCTATGTTACAGGTTTATCTTGTTCGCCATGGCGAAACTGAATGGAATTTGGCTCGCCGCATCCAGGGACAATCTGATAGCCCTCTGACAGCCACGGGACGATTGCAAGCAAAGCAGGTGGCTGAAAGGATAAAATCAGAAGGCATTACCCATATTATCACTAGTGATATGGGGCGCACACTAGAAACTGCACAAATCATTGCAAGTGTATGCGGATGTGAAATTATCACAGAACCGCGTCTACGTGAACTAAATATGGGTGTGCTGGAGCAAAGAGCGATTGAATCATTAACGGAAGAAGAAGAACAATGGCGCAAAAGCTTGATTGATGGCACTCGCGGTGGGCGAATTCCTAATGGGGAATCGATGGAGGAGCTTTACACTCGTATGTTTGCGGCGCTCAATAGCTGCTTAGATTTACCGGAAGGGAGCCGACCATTACTCGTCAGTCATGGCATTGCGCTGAGCTCATTGATAAGCCGTATTATGGGCGTCCCTGCGTATTCAGAACGTCGCCTACGCTTACGTAATTGCTCGTTATCACGTGTAGATTACCAAAATAGCCCATGGTTAGCCAATGGCTGGATTGTGGAAACAGCAGGGGAAGTCACGCATTTAACGCAACCTGCGTTGGATGAACAACAAGGCTAGTGAGAGAAAAAGGCGTTTCATGATAGAAACGCCTTTCGATTAAGCGGCTACAGCGACATCCGTTTTGATAGGTACATAGTAGTCAAACGTATCAATATGCGTTTTGGGGTCATCACTGTCAGGTGTGATCTTATGCAACTCAATATTTTTTAATCGATAATGTTCGATGTCATACCCTGGTCGACGGGTCAAATTGAGTTTTGGCAAATAAACACCGTAGATCTGATACAAAAACTCTTGCAGCGCATCACGCGTTGGTACTCCGCTAAATGAAAATTTCACATAATTTCCACTTGGTAGCGTGATATTTGCGTATTGATCGGTGTTGAAACTTGCATCTTCAGGTTTCACTGCCGTGGTGTAAAACACCGTCTGTTCATCTTCTTTTTCAGGATTATGGATTGCATGATGCAAACCAAATACTTCAGAGGCGATAGTTGTCGTGTTGTCCAAATAATAGTGCCAGAACGTTTGGCGCATTTTTGAGCAAGCGGTTGACCACTCTTCTAACGCATATGAACAGCTTTGTTCTAAGCCAACCAGTGACAACTCAGGCATGTGCATAAATTCATGGTCAATATTGACGTGATTATCTAAAATAATCGGCGGGCAGATACCCGCTGCGCACCACTCTTCGCTACGGCGATAAAAAGCAGGCGTTAAATTAAACTGCTTTTTAAAGGCGCGCGTAAATGTTTGTTGCGAGTCAAAGCGATATTGCAGCGCAATATCTAAAATTGGTCGGCTGGTTAAGCGTAGCGCTACCGCAGCGCGAGAAAGCCTTCTCGCTCGAATATAAGCCCCAATCGCTTGGTCGGTGACCTCTTTGAACATTCGTTGTAAATGCCACTTAGAGTAGCCTGCTTTTGCAGCGACGTTATCCAGCGAAAGCGGTTTATCGAGGTTATCATCTATCCAGCGAAGCAAGTCGCGAATAATATTAGTTTGATCCATGTATATCCCCAGCCAATGCGACTTATAGAACAGATATAATCTATCAATGAATTGCTATTCTATATCAAGTTATCTTTTTCGTTTATAGTAAATGAGTTGTATTTGGGAATTAGTTAGAAAAGTAAATAATTAACCCCGTTAAGGTGTTTTATTGGTGTAAATTGAATAGGAAACCCAGTATGCGTTTTTCCACGTTAAAAAAAATCGTATTTGCGTCGTTGTTAGCGGCGGCGTCTGGTTCAGCGCTCGCTGAAGAAGTTGGTTCAGTGGATACTGTGTTTAAAATTTTTGGGCCAGACCATAAAATTGTTGTTGAAGCTTTTGATGACCCTGATGTTGAAAATGTGACATGCTATTTGAGTCGTTCAAAAACGGGCGGGATCAAGGGTGGGTTAGGGTTAGCGGAAGATACGTCTGATGCGGCAATTTCTTGCCAACAAGTTGGACCCATTGAATTGAGCGACCGTGTAAAACGTAAACCAACAAAAGGTCAGGTTGTTTTCCAGAAAAGAACGTCGTTAGTCTTCAAGAAACTGCAAGTTGTACGTTTTTACGACCCAAAACGGAATGCACTGATTTATTTAACTTACTCAGACAAAATGATCGACGGCTCTCCAAAAAATGCCTTAAGTGCAGTGCCGATTATGCCTTGGTAGTATTGAGTGAGTGATAAGCGTAAAAAAAGCACCTATAAAGGTGCTTTTTTATGACGGAAAATTAGCTAGCTAATTATTCGTCTAAATCACCACAGAAACGATAGCCTTCACCGTGAATGGTCGCGATGATTTCTGGCGTGTCTGGAGTCGATTCAAAGTGTTTACGAATACGACGGATAGTCACGTCAACGGTTCTGTCGTGTGGTTTTAATTCACGGCCAGTCATTTTCTTCAGTAAGTCAGCGCGGGTTTGAATTTTGCCCGGATTCTCACAAAAATGCAGCATTGCACGGAACTCACTACGTGGTAATTTGTAGTGCTCGCCCGCTGGGCTGACTAATGAACGGCTGTTAATGTCCAATTCCCAACCATTGAATTTATAACTTTCAACGAGGCGGCGTTCTTCAGTACCACCCGCTAAATTCATGGTGCGAGACAACAGGTTACGCGCACGAATGGTCAGTTCGCGTGGGTTAAATGGTTTGGTGATATAATCATCAGCGCCGATTTCAAGGCCAAGTATTTTATCGACTTCGTTATCACGTCCAGTTAGGAACATTAAAGCGATGCTTTCTTGCTCACGTAACTCACGTGCGAGTAATAAACCGTTTTTACCTGGTAAGTTAATATCCATGATGACTAAATTGATGTCATGCTCAGAGAGGATGTTATTCATCTCTTCACCATCAGTTGCCTCATGAACCACATAGCCTTCCGCTTCAAAGATACTTTTTAGCGTATTGCGTGTGACAATCTCATCTTCAACAATCAAAATGTGTGGGGTCTGCATAGTTGCTACCTAAGTATTAAAATAAAAATACTGAACTCATAAGCCGTTTCCAGTTAGGTGGTTATTGATATTGTTCTCTGGAAAAACACGTTCATGAGTATAAATTTGTTTTGAAATTCAACAGTGACTTTATGTTGCCGCTTCTAGCAATTGACTCTAAAAGTGAATCAAAATATAAGCACACTCCCAATATTGGGCTGTTAACAGCAATATAACAGCTAATACTGCATTTACCACCTAAAAAACTAACTTTTGTTGATACATATCAAAATCAATTGTAGCACGTTAACAAAAATTGTTAGGGAGATAATTATATAAATTAACTGGCTGTTTAGATATCGGATAGACACTTAAAATTGCAGAAGGTAATGAGAGGGATTCCTGTTTGAGATTGATATTAAAGCATTAAGTTTTTAGGATGCTAAATATAGCATTATTAATAATGCTCAATTTGTGACCTAGCTCGAATTCCGAAGAGTCCTTCTCTTTGTCAAAAAGCGGCTTTGGAGATTCAGTGATAGCAGGAATGTAAAATTAACACCTCTGATTTGGGTTTTTATGGTGTTTAATTAGGAAAGTTACCTATTTTATTTTCGTTAAGTGTTTTTTTTACAATTAAGAAACATACACATTAGAGTTTTTGTTTTATTGAAGCTCAATAAAATTACATAGCTAAGTAAAAACACCTAATGCGGAGAATGGTGAATTTATCTAGGCTGATAAAGTCAGAATAACGATAAATTTTTTGCTTTGGGAAGATGTATCTTGCTCACAATAAAGTCAGGTTACACGTTATTGTTGGTTATTTAATAGCCTAATTTAAATTAAAATTCGCAAAAAGATATTTGACCAATAGTTTTGTGATATCCAGTGTTTAAAACTACTTTTTCTGAACTATTTCTCTTTTTATTCAAAATTAGGTTCTTTGTGTAGATAATTTTTAATCAAAAAAAAGCAAATTCAGTGGTGTGTTTTTACAAATAAATTTGACAATTTATAGCAATTGCTTTAACCGTATAGGGAGAAACTTAATGGATCTAATGAGACAGACAGAATTTATGCGTAATATCAGCCTGACTATTATTATTACCACCACCACCGTAACCACAGGAAACGGGGCGGGCTGACGCATCCAAAAAATAAAAATGAAAAAGCCCGCATCCCTTACCAGATGCGGGTTTTTTTTTGGTGTTAATTCAGGAGAGAAATACCATGCGTGTGCTTAAATTTGGCGGTACTTCGGTTGCGAATGATGAACGAGTACTGAATGTTGCTGACATCGCTGAAAGTAAACTAGCAGATGGGCAAGTGGCTCTGGTGCTGTCAGCGCCAGCAAAAATCACTAACCATCTCGTTGCAATGATTGATAAAACGGTTGCAGGTCAGGATGTCATCACGCATGTGAATGATGCCGAAATGATTTTTGCTAACCTGCTAAAAGGATTGAAAGAAAAACAGCCTGGTTTTGAGTATGACCGACTGAAAAAACTCACTGAGCAAGAATTCGCGCAAATCAAACAAGTACTGCATGGTATTACTCTTCTAGGCCAATGCCCTGATAGCATTAATGCATCAATCATTTGTCGTGGTGAAAAACTGTCAATTGCCATTATGGAATC
This sequence comes from Providencia sp. R33, assembly GCF_019343475.1. Lineage (NCBI taxonomy): Bacteria > Pseudomonadati > Pseudomonadota > Gammaproteobacteria > Enterobacterales > Morganellaceae > Providencia > Providencia sp. R33. The sequence goes on from NZ_CP072453.1 coordinate 4,417,872, forward strand.
CGTTCTAAAAGCACGGGGTCATAACGTCACAGTAATCAATCCTGTCGAAAGTTTGTTAGCAAAGGGGCATTACCTCGAGTCTACAGTTGATATCAATGAATCAACAAAGCGTATTGCTGAGCTAAATATCCCTAAAGACCACTTTGTATTAATGGCGGGCTTTACCGCGGGTAATGAGAAAGGGGAGTTAGTCGTTTTAGGCCGTAACGGTTCAGACTACTCAGCCGCTGTATTAGCCGCATGCTTGCGCGCAGATTGTTGTGAAATTTGGACTGACGTGGATGGTGTCTATACTTGTGACCCACGTCTTGTACCAGACGCCCGTTTATTAAAAGGGATGTCGTATCAAGAAGCCATGGAGCTTTCTTATTTCGGCGCTAAAGTTCTTCATCCTCGCACCATTGCCCCCATTGCCCAGTTCCAAATTCCTTGCCTGATTAAAAACACCACTAACTTAAGCGCTCCAGGTACTTTGATTGGTGATGGTCAGACCGATGACAGCACGCCAGTAAAAGGCATTACTAACCTGAATAACATGGCGATGATCAACGTCTCTGGGCCAGGTATGAAAGGGATGGTTGGAATGGCGGCACGTATTTTTTCCGTGATGTCCCGCAAAGGCATTTCAGTTGTCTTGATTACCCAATCATCGTCTGAATACAGTATCAGTTTCTGTGTGCCACAAGGGGAATTGCTACGTGCTCGTGCAGCCCTCGAAGAAGAGTTCTACTTAGAGCTTAAGGATGGCGTGTTAGACCCGCTGGGTGTGATGGAGCAACTGGCGATTATCTCTGTAGTTGGTGATGGTATGCGCACGTTAAAAGGCATTTCTGCGCGATTCTTCTCTGCATTGACTCGTGGCAATATTAACATTGTGGCTATCGCCCAAGGTTCGTCTGAGCGCTCTATTTCTGCGGTAATTGCTAATGAGTCTGCGACAACTGCTGTTCGTCTCTGCCACCAAATGTTGTTCAATGCAGAACAAGTGATTGAAGCCTTTATTGTCGGTGTCGGCGGTGTGGGCAATGCATTAATCGAGCAAATCCATCGTCAACAACAATGGTTGAAGCAAAAGCACATCGACCTGCGTGTGTGCGGTATTGCTAACTCGCGCGCTATGTTGACTAATATGCAAGGTATTGACCTTGGTAACTGGAAAGCGGAATTAGCACAAGCGAAAGAGCCATTCAGTTTGAGCCGCTTGATCCGCTTAGAGCGTGAATATCATTTCTTAAACCCAGTGATCATCGATTGCACCTCTAACCAAGAAATTGCTGAGCAATATGTGAATTTCTTAAAAGATGGTTTTAACGTGGTGACACCGAACAAGAAAGCAAACACGTTATCCATGGATTATTACCATCAATTACGTGCTGCAAGTGAAACGTCAAAGCGCAAGTTTTTATATGATACCAACGTGGGTGCTGGCCTGCCCGTTATCGAAAACCTGCAAAACTTACTCAATGCAGGTGATGAGTTGGTACATTTTAGCGGCATCTTATCTGGTTCATTATCCTTTATTTTCGGTAAGTTAGATGAAGGCATGTCATTGTCCGAAGCCACCACATTAGCTAAAGAAAAAGGCTTTACTGAGCCAGACCCACGCGATGATTTATCAGGGATGGATGTTGCACGTAAGTTATTAATTTTAGCGCGTGAAGCGGGTTATAATTTAGAGTTACAAGATATTGAAATTGAAGCAGTTCTCCCTACTGATTTTGATAGTTCAGGCCCAGTTCCAGAGTTTATGGCGCGTTTACCACAACTTGATGCCCAATTTGCTGCACGTATAAAAGCCGCAGAAGCAGAACAAAAAGTGTTACGCTATGTTGGATTGATAGAAGAAGGGCGCTGCCAAGTTAAGATTGTTGCTGTCGATGGCAATGACCCGCTCTTTAAAGTCAAAAATGGCGAAAACGCATTGGCTTTCTATACACGCTATTACCAGCCAATTCCTTTAGTATTAAGAGGTTATGGTGCAGGTAATGATGTTACCGCAGCTGGTGTATTTGCAGATATGTTACGTACTCTGTCATGGAAATTGGGAGTTTAATAAGTGATTAAAGTTTATGCACCCGCTTCAATCGGTAATGTTAGCGTCGGGTTTGATGTCCTTGGAGCGGCGGTTTCACCTGCTGATGGCTCACTATTAGGCGATTGTGTGACTGTTGAGGCGGCAGAGACCTTTTCGTTAACCAACAAAGGTAAATTTGTTTCTAAACTACCAAAGAAAAACGAACACAATATCGTTTACCAATGTTGGCAGCTGTTTTGTGAGCGTTTGGGGAAACCCTTGAATGTAGCAATGACTCTTGAGAAAAACATGCCAATTGGCTCAGGTTTAGGCTCGAGCGCATGTTCTGTTGTCGCTGCTCTGATGGCGCTGAATGAGTTTGCAAAAAAACCGTTTGATGACACGCAGCTGCTTGGCATGATGGGGGAATTGGAAGGACGTATTTCGGGTAGCGTACATTACGATAACGTCGCCCCGTGTTTCCTCGGTGGATTGCAGCTGATTATCGAGCAAAATGGTATTATTTCCCAGCCAGTGCCTGCATTCGACAATTGGTACTGGGTGATGGCGTATCCAGGAATTAAAGTTTCGACAGCTGAAGCGCGCGCTATCTTACCAAACAGTTATCCACGTCATGATATCGTTAATCATGGGCGCTATCTCTCGGGTTTTATCCACGCTTGTCATACTAACCAGCCATTGTTGGCAGCGACGATGATCCAAGACGTGGTTGCAGAACCATACCGTACACAATTACTGCCAGGCTTCGCGGAAGCTCGACAAAACGCTAAAGAAATCGGTGCATTAGCTTGTGGGATCTCCGGTTCAGGGCCTACATTATTTGCTATTTGCGATGACAAAGTCATCGCTGAAAAAATGGCCGCGTATTTGCAACAACATTATATTCAGAATGATGAAGGCTTTGTGCATATCTGCCGTTTGGATCTCGCCGGGGCAAGGACAATAGGGTAAACAATGAAACTGTATAATTTAAAAGATAACAACGAACAAGTTAGCTTCGCACAAGCTGTTAAACAAGGTTTAGGTAAGCAACAAGGTCTGTTTTTTCCACAAGATTTACCAGAATTTAGCGCCGCAGAAATCGACGAATTATTAAAATTAGATTTCGTTACCCGCAGCAGTAAAATCCTGAGCGCATTTATTGGTGATGAAATTCCAGAAGCTGAGCTTGCCGCTCGCGTGAAGGCGGCATTTGCGTTCCCTGCGCCTGTTTCTAAAGTGGAAGATGACGTCGCAACTCTCGAGTTATATCACGGCCCAACATTGGCATTTAAAGACTTCGGTGGGCGCTTTATGGCGCAAGCTCTGGGGCAAGTTGCGGGTGAGCAACCTGTAACAATTCTAACTGCAACGTCTGGTGATACAGGTGCGGCGGTGGCACATGCTTTCTATCGTTTAAATAACGTTCAAGTGGTGATCCTCTACCCAGAAGGTAAAATTAGTCCACTGCAAGAGAAACTCTTCTGTACACTGGGTGAAAATATTCACACGGTGGCTATCAAGGATGACTTTGATGCTTGTCAGGCATTAGTTAAACAATCGTTTGATGATGAAGAACTGAAAAAAGCATTATTCTTAAATTCAGCTAACTCGATCAATATCAGCCGCTTATTAGCGCAGATCTGCTATTACTTTGAAGCCGTTGCACAGATCCCAGCTGAAAAACGCGATCACTTAGTGATCTCGGTACCAAGTGGTAACTTTGGTGATTTAACTGCAGGTTTATTGGCGAAATCCATGGGATTACCCGTTAAGCGCTTTATTGCAGCAACCAACGTGAATGATACGGTTCCACGTTATTTGGTTGAAGGTGACTGGAAACCGCATCAAACAGTTGCAACGTTGTCTAACGCAATGGATGTGAGCCAGCCAAATAACTGGCCGCGTATTGAAGAGATCTTCCGTCGTAAAGGCTGGTCGTTGAAAGATCTTGGGTTTGGTGCAGTTGACGATGAAGTGACAAAAGATACTGTCCGTGAATTAGATAAAAAAGGGTATTTATCAGAACCTCATGCGGCGGTTGCTTATCGCGTGTTGCGCGATCAATTGCAAGAAGGCGAATATGGCCTATTTTTAGGCACAGCACACCCAGCTAAATTCAAAGAAAGTGTCGAGGAGATCTTAAATAAACAAATCCCTTTACCGAAAGAATTAGCCGAGCGTGCAGATTTGCCACTGTTATCTCATTTCTTGCCTTCTGATTTTGCAAAATTACGTGAATTCCTAATGAAATTAGCACCGAAGCAATAAGTGGATTGTGATATCAAAACGGAAGCTTAGGCTTCCGTTTTTGTTTCGCCGAAGCTTAATGAATGAGTATCGAAATGACATTATTGGTTAAATTGAGCTCCATCCATCATCACCATCGCGGCCACCATCAGAACCACCACGCCCACCTTTTCCACCTTTGCCGCCATTTGACCCTGCATCACCCCCTTTTCCTCCATCTCCATTTCCTGAACCATCACCTCCATTGCCTCCATTTCCACCATTTAATCCCCCATTACCCCCGTTACCGCCGTGACCATTGACAGAGCCATTTCCACCATTTCCGCCATTCCCTCTGCCGTCACCGTTTCCTCCATCGCCCCCATCACCACCATAGATACCACCGCTACCGCCGTTGCCCCCATTTCCATTGCTTCCTGGCGCTGCATTTCCTCCATGGTTGCCATGGCTCTGAGTTGTGTGGTTTCCTCCATTCCCCCCATTTCCACCGCTTTGTCCGTCGCCTCCAGCTCCGCCATTACTGCCGTTTTTGCCATTTTGTCCACTCGTCGAAGTGTTTTCGTGATCAATCAATTGAAACGTATTTTTTTTCTCAAGTATTAGCCCACAATTGAATTGTGAAGGCGGATTAGTCATGATGGCGGTGGCTTCCTGAGATAAGCAACTAATCAATAAATTAAAGGAGTTAGTGGCATGGCTCGTAATAGAGATACTCATTAATAATAGAGAACAAAATGATAGGGTTGATTGGTTATTCATAAGCGCCTCCATTTCCCCCCTTTAGGTAAGGGGGAAATATTGATTGGTATTATTAATTAGTGGCCATTACCACCATTTCCTCCGTTACCACCGTTACCACCGTTACCACCATTTCCTCCGTTACCACCGTTACCACCGTTACCACCATTCCCACCATTACCGCCATGATTCTGCCAAAGCTCAGATGTGGCCAGTGGTGGTGTTTCTAATAATGCAAGAAAGTAAGTTGTTGCAAAAGAAGAAATTGGAAATAATAAAAATATAATTAAAATAGATGTTTTATGCATATAAAATCCTTATTAAAAGTGAATTAAATAAACTGCATAAAAAAGTCTAAATAATTATTCATAATATTCAATAGAGTGACGAGTTAATTAATTTATTAAATTTATTTAAGGTGAATATAAAATGATTGGTTTAAATTTTAGAGTCGGTGGTGAGATGAAAACCATATTATTATTATTTGTATAATATGGATTATATAAAAATCAATTAATTTCTTTCAAATGATTATTTATTTCATTTTGAATATATGCAGATGAACTGTTTTTATTTAAATTGAGCATGACAATTGATTTTTCATGCTCATTCATATCAGCAAATAAAGTGGCGGGTTTCATTTGATTTTGTTTGAAATTTGTTGATTTTTCAAGGTGTGACCGAATACTGCTTAACACAGTAGGGGCGGTATTATTTTGAGTGAAGCTTAAGGCAATAGCTGCTTTTTCATGGTTATCTAATTGAGATAAAGGGATATCTGAACGAATGGTTTGTTCTACATTAATACCTGCTTGGCTTAAATGTTGCTGGATGGCATATTGGTTAGCCGCAGAACTATTATTTTCAGTAAATGTTAATGCCGTGGCGGCATTTTTATGAATATCCATATCTGACTTTGCATTGGCAATATGGGGGGTAGCAGCAATAAGACTTAGTGCAATAATAATCTTTTTCATTATCTATCCTTATTTAATTAAATGAACTTCAATAAGGTCATAATAATGAATACATACTGTCTAAAAGCTGACAGTAAAATGACAAGATTGCCATCTTACATATTAAATATTTAATTCTTGGGTAAAAAAATGGTAAATCGTGTTGAATATTCATCAGATTTTACGTTAATGGTTCCTTTATGGGTCAATATAATGGACTTCACAATGGCGAGGCCGATACCGCTTCCTTCATTTTTTCGTTGGCGTGATTTATCAACGCGATAAAATCGGTCAAATAACTTTGGCAAGTGTTCTTCTGGGATTTTATTTCCTGGGTTACTGACAATAATTTCGATGCCATTTTGGGCATTTGCTAGGTTTATACTTACTGTGTCACCTTTGGGCGTATAGCGGATAGCATTAGAAATTAAGTTTGTTAGTGCTCTTCTTAGCATGTCTTTGTCCGCTAAAATGATGTCAGCTTCGCCAAACATTTTAAGTTGAATTTCATTATCTTCAGCTAAGAACTCAAAATAATCGAAAATAAGCGCAATTTCTGACTGTACATCCACTTGTTTTTTCTCAGGAATGAGTCGATTATCATCGGCTTGAGCAAGAAATAACATATCTGAAATCATTCGTGAAAGCCGGTTATACTCTTCTAGGTTTGAATAAAGAACTTCAACAAGTTCTTCTTTTGTACGGCTCTTATTTAGCGAAATTTGAGTTTCGGTCATTAGGTTTGTAATCGGCGTTCGCATCTCGTGAGCAATATCGGCTGAAAAATTAGTTTGCCTAACAAAAACATCCTCAATTTTGATTATCATTTGGTTAAATGACTCAGTGAGTTGTTTTAATTCTTTTGGTACGGATGTGGGGTCTAATCGAACACTTAAATTTTCTGAAGTGACATTTTTAATTTCATCACTCACTTCTTTAAGGGGTTTAAGCCCTTTAATTACCAGAAAATAGACAATGAATATCGTTAATAAACATAGCAAAACAGCGCTAATGATTAGGCTATTGATTAGCGAGCTTAAATAATCATGATGAAAATTAAGGGAAAGTGCGGTTACTAATCGGTATTGTTTGGCGTCACTAGGTACGCCAACTTGAATATGTTTTTCTGCAATGCGGTAATTTTCAAGGTATTGTTCTTGGTTATTTTTTTCAGCATTATAGTTTTTTAATGCTTCAATAATATCTTTATTCGTATTGGGGGAAGCTAACGTATTACCCTGATTATCTGAAAGATAAACAGCAATATCTTGGTGCTCATTTAAAATGGTTTTTATACGCGAAAATGGTTCATTTTTCGGATCAGAGTTTTCACTTAATAAACTACTGATGGTTAAATTTATTTGGCTTAAAGTGTATTCATCCTGTTGCTTAAAATGCAGGACAACGGAGTTGATCATGATCCAACTAAATAATAATAAAGCCAGCGAGAGCGTTGCACCGATCAAAACGACGAGCCGAGTTAAAATAGAGACTGGCGGATGAAATAATTTAATCATTTTCTGGGATCTCTAATAAATATCCCATTCCTCTAATTGTGTGGATCAATTTGGGCTCATAATTGAGATCTATTTTCGATCTCAAACGTTTAATTGCTACATCAATGACGTTAGTATCACTATCAAAATTCATATCCCACACCTTGGAGGCAATTAAAGAACGCGATAAAACCTCTCCTTGGTGCAAAACAAAAAATTCAAGTAATGCAAATTCTTTACTGGTTAAGTTAATTTTATCGTTAGCACGAGTAACGCGTCGTTTTATTAAATCAACATGAAGATCTGCGATATGGAATTGGGTTTTTTGGATGCTATTATTACCACGGCGCAGTAAGGTACGAATGCGCGCCAGTAATTCAGAAAAATCGAAAGGTTTGATTAAATAATCATCGGCTCCCAATTCTAGCCCCTTTACTCGATGCTCAACATTACCCAGTGCAGTTAACATTAATATTGGGGTATTCCTTCCCATTGTTCGAAAATTTTTAGCAATTTCCCAACCATTAATATCGGGTAACATCACATCAAGAATAATTAAATCATACTCTTCAGTTGTCGCCATATGTAGGCCTGTGATCCCATTTTCTATTGCATCAACCACAAAGCCAGATTCTGTTAACCCTTTAGATAAATATTCTCTGGTCTTATGTTCATCTTCCACAATAAGTAATTTCACAGTCACCTCAACGACAATATTTGCACTACTTCATTCTAAGCATTGAAATCCTCAAATGTAAAATGACAAATTTGTCATTTTCATGTCATGAATCTAACAGGCAGCTTTTTCTACTATAACGCCAATTTTAATCACCAGAGGCATGGCTATACCATGTATTTTCCCAAAATATTATTGATAGCAAATGCCCTAATTTTAAGTGGCTGTGTTTCATTAGCACCTGAATACCAACGCCCAAATTTAAATGTGCCAAACCAATTAAACAGCGGTGTATCGACCTCAACTGAGCAACCGATATTTTTAGTGCCAAGCTGGCAAGTGTTTATTCAAGACTCGCAACTGAAAGCGGTTATTCAACGTGCGCTTGAGAAAAATAGTGATCTGTATTTAGCCGCATTGGATGTCGAAGAGGCTCGAGTTCGTTTTGGGCTAGCGAGCGCAGAAAAATACCCGCAGATTAACGCTTCAATGGGGAGCGAGTATAGCCGAGGGTTACAGCAAGGTGCTGCATTCGATAAAAAATATAATGTAGGCGTAGATATTAGCTATGAATTGGACTTTTTTGGGCGAATAAAAAATTTAACTGAAGGGGATAAAGCAAAATTTATTGCCTCAGAAGAGATGCACAGAGCAACTCAAATTTTAACGATTAAAACGGTTGCAGAAGCGTATTTAGATGTCGCATATAACCAGCAACTATTATTGATTGCACAAGAGACGAAAACGAGTTACCTCAATAGCCAATCGATCGTGGCACAAAAAGTGGCAGCAGGAAAAGCGACATTGGCTGATTTAGAACAAGCGAAAGGGCAAGTTCAGTCAATTGAAATCAATATCGAAAACATTCACAGCGAAATTGCCAGAAATGAAAATTCAGTGAATTTTTTAACGAATGACTATATTCAAAAAGTCAAAATACCAGAAGGTGGTTTTGAACTTAATTACCCGTTGATCACCGCACCTTCGACCTTGTCTTCTGACATTCTATTAAGCCGCCCAGATATTATGGCAGCAGAGCAAAATATCATTTCCGAGAATGCCAGTATTGGTGTGGCAAGGGCTGCATTTTTTCCCTCTATTTCCTTCAATACAGGTGTCGCTAACAGCAACGATTCGTTGTCAGGCTTATTTGATTCCTCAAATGGTGTTTGGAATTTTATTCCCAAAATCACCCTACCTATTTTTACTGGAGGAACAAATAGCCGAAACCTTGAGCTTGCAAATATCCGTAAAAACAAAGCGATTGTGAACTATGAAAAAAGTATTCAAGTGGCTTTTCGTGAAGTGAAAGATGCGTTGGTTATTAAGTCGAGCTTGGAAAAGCAATTAAGTGCACAGGTACTGTACGTCAATACATTGCAGAGTGTCTTAACACAAAAACAAGCTAGTTACCGCTATGGTGGCTCCAGCTATTTAGATGTGCTTGAAGCACAAAGAAGCTTATTTACGGAGCTGCAAAATTTACTGAAATTAAAAATTGAACAGCAGAAGAATGAGGTGACTTTATTCTCTGCGCTTGGTGGTGGGTTTATTAAATCATGAGGATAAGTATGAAAAAGTTAAATGGCATTGTTTTTGCCCTTTCAATTGGCATGTTCACTGCGGCAGGTTACGCAAATGCAGCGGATCATAATCATTCTGTTTACCCTGAAAAAGTTGCAGAACCTGTTATCAATACGGAAGGGAAATTAATTTCTATTGATAAAGAAAATAAGAAATTAACGATTAACCACAAAGAGATTGAAAGTATTGGGTGGCCGCCAATGACGATGCGATTCACCTATGAAGATGAAAATATGATTAAAGGCTTACAGGACAATGACGAATTAAAATTTTCCTTTGAGCAAAAAGGCAATCTTTCAATATTAAAATCCGTCGAAAAAATAAACTAATTAGATAGAGAGATGTTATGTCATTAGTTAACCTCACTAAATTGCTGTTGGTTATTATTATATCGAGTGTTATCTCAATCTTGTTTTATCGCTATTTTTTTATTGAAGAAAATAGTCACCAACCAATGGAAAAACAAGAACGCACGGTGTTGTATTGGTATGACCCGATGTATCCAAATACCAAGTTTGATCAACCGGGTAAGTCACCATTTATGGACATGGATCTTGTGCCTAAATATGCCGATGAAAACCAAGGATCAGCAGATAGTAAAGGGATCACTATTAACCCAACTCAAACTCAAAATTTAGGGTTAAAAACGGTTGAGGTAAAATGGGGACAATTAAGCTATGACTTAACATTTCCTGCCGAAATTACGTTTAATGATCACCAATTTGCGATTGTGCAAGCAAGGGAAAGTGGTTTTGTTGAAAAAGTGTATCCATTTACAGTAGGTGAGCGGATCCAAAAAGGTGTTCCAATTGCAGATTTGACGATCCCCGCATGGGTTGAGGCGCAAAGTGAATATTTAGCGTTAAAACAAATGGGGGCAAGCCAAACTGATCTTAATAGCGTGACTGAGCGTTTGCGATTAAATGGCATGCCTGAAGGGGCGCTCTCCCAATTTATTAAAACAGGGAAAGTGCAAACACGTTTTACCGTCCAAGCACCGATATCCGGTGTTATTACTGCATTAAATCTGCGTTTAGGTATGAATATTTCCAAAGAAGTGGCTATCGCTCAAATACAAGGAACCAATCCTTTGTGGGTAAATGCATCTGTCTCCCAATCAGTAGCTGAATTATTAACCAAACAAGCTCAGTTTTCGGTGTCTATCTCCGCTTACCCAACTCAGCAATTTACGGTGAAAAATTGGTTGATATTACCAAGTGCAGATCAAGCAAGTCGTACCATTAATATTCGCGCTGAAATTGAAGATAACGCCAATGTATTAAAGCCGGGTATGACTGCCTATTTAAACTTGCAGGCGAAGGGGCAAGAAAGTTTATTAGTTCCTTCTCAAGCCATTGTGGATTCAGGGAAAGAACAACACGTTATTGTCGTGGGGGAACATGGGGAGTTTATTCCTAAAAAAGTGCGTGTTATCACTGAATCCCAGCAAACAACGGCTATTTCACAAGGGTTACAAGTTGGCGAAAAAATTGTGACGCAAGGTGTTTTTCTTATCGATTCAGAAGCAAATATTGCGGGCGCATTGGCCCGAATGGAAGCGGTTCCCGTGCAATCCGAGTCATCAAATCATTCATCACATAAATCTCAGGAGTAGACTATGTTGGAATGGATTATAAGACGCTCGGTGGCAAATCGCTTTTTAGTCTTAATGGGCGTGGTATTTTTAGTGTTCGCAGGAATATGGAGCATCCGCAGCACGCCTGTTGATGCCTTACCTGACTTATCTGATGTGCAGGTGATAATCAAAACCACTTACCCAGGGCAAGCTCCTCAACTTGTTGAAAACCAAGTCACTTACCCAATAACAACCACGATGTTATCTGTGCCAGGGGCAAAAACAGTTCGCGGGTTTTCGGCCTTTGGTGACTCTTATGTGTATGTTATTTTTGAAGATAATACCGATTTATATTGGGCGCGCTCGCGGGTTTTAGAGTATTTAAATCAAGTCCAATCAAAACTTCCAAAAGGCGCAGTTGCCTCAATTGGTCCAGATGCAACCGGTGTTGGTTGGGTTTTTGAATATGCGCTGGTGGATAAAAGTGGTAAGCATAACTTAGCTGAATTACGTTCACTCCAAGATTGGTTTTTGAAATATGAATTAAAAGCACTGCCAAACGTTTCTGAAGTTGCAACCGTTGGTGGTGTGGTGAAATCTTATCAAATCATTGCCGACCCGCTTAAGTTAGCGCAGTTTTCAGTGACGTTACCTGAAATAAAACAAGCTGTTGAAATGGCCAATCAAGAGGCGGGTGGCTCTTCCATCGAAATTGCTGAAGCTGAATTTATGGTTAGAGCTAATGGTTATCTGCAATCTATAGATGATTTTAATAAAATTTACCTGAAAATGGCAGAAAATAACGTCCCAATCTACCTGAAAGATGTCGCTCGTATTCAAGAAGGCCCTGAAATGCGCCGTGGTGTTGCGGAGCTTAACGGGGAAGGTGAAGTTGTTGGCGGGATCATTTTATTACGTTCAGGTGAAAACGCGCGAAATGTTATTCATGATGTAAAACAAAAACTTGAGGATTTAAGTGCCAGTTTACCTGAAGGCATTGAAATCATCACAACCTATGATAGAAGCATTCTGATTGATAATGCGATTGATAACCTTAGTTATAAACTGCTAGAGGAATTCATTGTTGTTGCCCTAGTTTGTGCGGTTTTCTTATGGCATTTTCGTTCTGCTTTGGTGGCAATTATTTCTTTACCTCTAGGGCTATTCATTGCGTTTATTGTTATGCGATACCAAGGAATAAATGCAAACATTATGTCGCTTGGGGGAATTGCGATTGCCATTGGCGCAATGGTGGATGCGGCTATTGTGATGATTGAAAATGCCCATAAAAAATTAGAAAAATGGCAACATCAACATGAAGGGCAAGTTCTCGATAATACGCAGCGTTGGAAATTAATTACGGACTCAGCAGTTGAAGTTGGGCCTGCATTATTTATCAGCTTACTTATTATCACACTTTCTTTTATTCCTATCTTTACGTTGGAAGGCCAAGAAGGGCGTTTATTTGGGCCTCTGGCATTTACCAAAACCTATGCGATGGCGGGCGCTGCTGCATTAGCATTAATCGTGATCCCGATATTAATGGGGTATTGGATCCGCGGTAATATCCCAAATGAAAATAAAAACCCACTAAATCGTTGGCTAATTGCAATATATAGCCCAATTTTATTAAAGGTATTGGCGTGGCCGAAAATGACATTGCTGATTGGTGTTCTGTCATTGTTTACCGTGATATGGCCATTAAAGCATTTAGGGGGTGAATTTCTCCCATCAATTAACGAAGGTGATTTACTGTATATGCCGTCGACCTTACCGGGGGTATCTCCTGCTCAAGCGGCTTTTTTATTGCAAAATACTGATAAGTTAATCAAAGCCATTCCTGAAGTTGATACTGTTTTTGGCAAAGTGGGGAAAGCAGAAACCGCCACTGACTCAGCGCCGATGGAAATGATCGAAACTACCATTCGTTTAAAGCCACAGTCTGAGTGGCGTGAAGGGATGACACTGGAAAAAATTATCGATGAGTTAGATGAAACTGTGCGTTTGCCAGGGGTTGCTAATTTATGGGTTCCACCGATTCGTAATCGAATCGATATGCTTTCTACTGGGGTCAAAAGCCCGATAGGTATTAAAGTGTCAGGGAAAGACCTTGAAGAAATCGATGCATTTGCACAACAGATTGAAAAAGTGACGAAAACAGTCCCAGGGGTCGTCTCTGTATTAGCTGAACGGTTAGTGGGCGGTCGGTACATTGATGTCAAAATCGACAGGGAAAAAGCTGCTCGTTTTGGTATGAGTATCAGTGACGTGCAGGTGTATATCTCAACGGCGACAGGTGGGGAGATGATAGGGGAAACTGTTGAAGGGATAGAACGTTACCCTATTAGCCTAAGGTACCCACAGGATTACCGAAACAGTGTTTCTGCACTGAAATTATTACCGATTTTAACACCTAATAAGCAACAAATTGTCCTCAGTGATGTGGCCGATGTCGTGGTGCAAATGGGTCCACCGATGCTGAAAACAGAAAATGCACGGCCAACCAGTTGGATTTATATCGATGCACGGGATAGAGATATGGTCTCTGTTATTAATGATATCGATACGGCGATAAAAAATAATATTCAAATGAAACCGGGAGTCAGTTATTCCTTCACTGGGCAATTTGAATTACTTGAAAGAGCCAATCAAAAATTAATGTTAATGGTACCCGCGACTATCATGATTATTTTTGTCTTGCTCTATTTAGCCTTTAGGCGCTTTAGTGAAGCTTTGCTAATTTTATTAAGTTTACCTTTTGCTTTAGTTGGTGCGATTTGGTTCCTGTATTGGATGAACTTTAATTTATCCGTTGCAACAGGCACTGGCTTTATTGCACTGGCGGGGGTTGCTGCCGAATTTGGCGTGGTGATGTTGATTTATTTAAGGCACGCCATTGAGGATAGAGAAAAACAGCAAGGAATAAGTAATTTATCCAATCAGGATTTAGATAGCGCGTTATATGAAGGTGCTGTATTGCGTGTTCGCCCAAAAGCCATGACCGTAGCTGTTATTTTAGCGGGTTTATTACCCATATTATTAGGAACGGGAGTGGGGTCAGAGGTGATGAGCCGAATTGCTGCCCCAATGATCGGGGGAATGATAACTGCACCGTTATTATCGTTATTTATCATTCCTGCTGCATATAAATTGATCTGCCAAATACGTCATAAAAATAGACACTTTTGAAGTATTAGCCATTATTATTGATAAGGTAAATAGCAATGAAAAAGATAATTTTAGGTGGAATGTTTTTACTGTCATTTTCTGCATTTTCTCAAAACCAGAGCGTGCAACTGTATAAAGATGCCAACTGTGGTTGCTGCCAGCTATGGGGGGAAGGCGTTAAAAAAGCAGGGTATGACGTTGTGGTCAATGAAATCAGTTATGATGAGTTGAACAAACTAAATGATGAGCTCAATGTGCCATACAACTTACGCAGCTGCCATATCGCTAAATACAAAGGCAAAGTGATTGTTGGGCACGTGCCTGTGAGCAGCATAGATGCGATTGATGCGTTGCCTGCGGATGTAGTTGGAATTTCAGTACCGGGTATGCCAATCGGTAGTTTAGGTATGGAACAGCCAGATGGAAGAACGCAGCCATATTCAGTGGTTCAATTTAAAGCCAATGGTGAATACCGTTAATTCAGTAAAAATTCATTAAGTTGCAGGGGATCCTGCAACTTGTGTGAATAGTATTAGCTTTCTAATATTAGCTCAATGGATTTGAGTTCTTCTTGGCTGAAGTCGCGATTTTTTAAAATTTCCATCGCGTCATCAATTTGGCTAATACGGCTTGCCCCAATCAAAACGGAAGTGATCCTATCATGGCGTAATAACCACGCTAATGCCATTTGGCTTAGTTTTTGATCACGTTTTGCCGCAATCTCATTCAACTGTTTAACTTTTGCTAAGACGGTAGAAGTGAGTCGTTCCGGGGGGAGTGATGGGTTACCTGCAGCTCGTGAATCGGCGGGGATACCATTTAAGTAGCGATCCGTTAAGATCCCACCCGCGAGTGGAGAATATGCGATCGAACCGACACCTTCTTCTTCAAGTAGATCGAGTAACCCCTCTTCAGGTGTGCGTTCAAACATAGAATATTTGGGCTGGTGGATAAGGCAAGGCGTCCCCAATTCAGTGAGAATACCAATGGCTTCTTTCGCTAAATCCGCAGGGTAGTTTGAAATTCCAACGTACAGCGCTTTTCCTTGGCGAACAATAAGGTCAAGAGCGCCCATGGTTTCTTCTAATGGCGTATTGGGATCTGGCCGATGGTGGTAAAAAATATCCACATAATCAAGGCCCATTCGTTTTAAACTTTGATTTAGACTGGCGACTAAATATTTCTTGCTGCCCCAATCACCATAAGGGCCATCCCACATGGTATATCCCGCTTTTGATGAAATGATCATTTCATCACGATAAGGCAGGAAGTCCCGTTGTAAGATCTGGCCAAATTTTGTTTCGGCAGATCCCGGTGGAGGGCCATAATTATTGGCAAGATCAAAATGCGTAATACCAAGGTCAAAAGCATGGCGCAGCATGGCTTGGCAGTTATCAAACGACTTGTTATCGCCAAAGTTATGCCATAACCCTAATGAAATCAGTGGTAAACGTAGTCCACTACGGCCACATAAACGGTATTCCATTTCAGTATAGCGCTTTGATGATGCAATATACGGCATACTTCACCTCCAAAATAGTGAGCAAAAACCTCTTTGATACTGACATAAACCCCAAATGTGAGCTGAGGAATCGATGCTAATTTGATTTAGTGTGGTTGTTTTATCGCAAAATTGTGATGGCATACGAAGAATTTTGTGATGCATTGAAAGCGACGGATATTCACTGTGAGTAAATACCCGTTATTGGGAGATTAAATTTGTTCTGGGCGAGTAAAAATCAGTTCATTACCTTTAGATTGGCTTTCATCAAATTGATAGCCCTCTAAATTAAAGTCGGATAATTGATCCGTTTTTGTCAGTTTATTTTGAATAATAAACCGGCTCATTAAGCCACGCGCTTTCTTCGCATAAAAGCTGATAACTTTGTATTTGCCGTTTTTCTCATCAAGAAAAACAGGCTTAATAATCTGCCCATCTAATTTTTTGGTATTTACCGATTTAAAATATTCATCAGAAGCTAGATTGACTAAAACTTGGTCTTTTTGCTCAGCAAGCGCTTGGTTCAATTGTTTTGTAATAATATCGCCCCAGAATTCATATAGGTTTTTACCGCGTGTATTCTTTAGTGAAATTCCCATCTCAAGGCGATAAGGCTGCATTAAATCTAACGGGCGCAAAATGCCGTAAAGGCCGGATAAAATACGCAAATGAGACTGGGCAAACTCAAAATCCGCAGGGGAAAATGTTTCTGCTTGCATCCCCGTATAAACATCACCTTTAAAGGCTAAAATAGCTTGGCGTGCATTTTCAGGGGTAAAGTCAGCGTGCCATTCTGCAAAACGAGCGGCGTTGAGGCCTGCCAGCTTATCACTGATCTTCATTAAACTGGCAATATCTGCGGGGGTTAACTTACGGCATTCTTTAATGAGCTTTTGCGATTCCGTTAATAACTCAGGTTGTGTAAATTTCGCTGTCGCAAGTGGGCTTTCGTAGTCTAATGTTTTTGCAGGTGAAATAGTAATAAGCATGACTTGACCCTTTATAAAAGAATAATAACGCTTACTTTAGCAAAAATTCATCCTAAATAGCTAATTGATGCAATAAGCCAAATCAATATTATTCTTTGCTATTGTTAGCTAACGAGATATTTCGCTAAAAGGATTCAGCTTGATATCAAGTTGCGAAACCGATTGCCAATCAAATAGTTGCTTTTGACTAGATTTCCTTGCTTGCAGCAATATGGATGCATGATATTATCTGTAGACGGTGCGGCGATAGCCACAATTCCTTTATAATACGCAAAGTAATTCAAGTTGTAGGTAGGCGGCAAGCAAACGAGTCTCTAGGAGGGTACATTAGTATATGACTAGGGCTAGAGAGTGTAGCCAACACCGCGACAACTTGAAGCATGACGGGTTACCCTAAATACTTCAAGTTGTAGGTAGGCGGCAAGTAAACGAGTCTCTAGGAGCATACATCAGTATATGACTAGGGCTAGAGAGTGTAGCCAACACCGCGACAACTTGAAATATGACGGGTATAACAACGAGACTAAAGAAATGACCGACAAACTGACCTCCTTACGTAGTCTGACAACTGTTGTTGCTGATACCGGCGACATCGAAGCAATGAAGCTTTACAAACCACAAGATGCGACCACTAACCCGTCGCTGATCTTAAATGCTGCACAAATTCCTGAGTACCGTAAATTAATTGATGAAGCGGTTGAATGGGCACGTAAGCAAAGCAGCAATCGCGAGCAACAAATTATCGATGCTTGTGACAAACTGGCTGTGAATATCGGTCTGGAAATTCTGAAATTAGTTCCGGGTCGTATTTCTACTGAAGTTGATGCACGTCTTTCTTATGACGAAGAAGCCTGTATTGCTAAAGCACGTCATTTAATCAAAATGTATAACGATGCAGGTATCAGCAATGATCGCATCCTGATTAAATTAGCGTCAACTTGGCAAGGTATCCGCGCGGCGGAAAAACTGGAAAAAGAAGGCATCAACTGTAACCTGACTTTATTATTCTCTTTTGCTCAAGCACGTGCTTGTGCGGAAGCAGGTGTTTACCTGATCTCTCCATTTGTGGGCCGTATCCTTGACTGGTACAAAGCAAATACTGACAAAAAAGAGTTTGCACCACAAGAAGACCCAGGTGTGGTTTCTGTGACTGAAATCTACAACTACTACAAAGCGCATGGCTACAAAACTGTGGTTATGGGTGCAAGCTTCCGTAATGTGGGCGAAATCATTGAATTAGCAGGTTGTGACCGCTTAACAATCTCCCCAGGCCTACTGAAAGAGCTGTCTGAGTCTGAAGGCGCATTAGTGCGTAAACTGACAGATGCAGGCAAAACACAAGAGCCAGGCGCTAAACTGACTGAAGCTGAATTCTACTGGCAGCACAACCAAGATCCAATGGCGGTTGATAAACTGTCTGACGGTATCCGTAAGTTCGCTGTAGACCAAGAAAAACTGGAAAAAATGATTGCAGATCTTCTGTAATTTTTTCTAGCTTCGTCAAAACCCAGCCAATTGGTTGGGTTTTTTTATGGCTATTATTCATTGAGTTACTTCTCAATTTAAATATAAAAAAACCGCAACGCTGCACGAAAACATGCTTCATGGTATGATACCGCACCTGTTTATGGGCAAAGTTAAACAGTTTCTGATAAGTCAATTTTTGAGGTTTGTATGAATGAATTGCGCATAGGTCTGGTTTCGGTTTCTGATCGTGCTTCGAGCGGTATCTACGAAGATAAAGGCATCCCAGCACTCGAAGAGTGGTTAGCAAAAACGCTGACAACCCCTTTTCGCATTGAAACACGGTTAATTCCTGATGAGCAAATCATGATTGAACAAACTTTGTGTGAGCTAGTGGATGAATTTGCCTGTCATTTAGTGCTCACAACAGGTGGCACAGGGCCTGCTCGTCGTGATGTGACACCAGATGCAACGTTAGCCATTGCTGATCGTGAAATGCCGGGGTTTGGTGAGCAAATGCGCCAAATTAGCCTGAAATTTGTTCCCACGGCTATTCTATCGCGTCAGGTCGGCGTGATCCGCAATCAAGCCTTAATATTGAATTTACCGGGGCAACCAAAAGCGATTGCTGAAACATTAGAAGGGCTAAAAGATAAAGAAGGTAATGTGTTGGTATCTGGCATTTTTGCCAGCGTTCCCTATTGTATTCAATTGCTTGATGGCCCGTATGTGGAAACGGATCCTGCCATAGTGAAAGCATTTAGGCCAAAATCGGCGATCCGTACCGAGTAATTCTTTGAATGCAATCAGGTGAGCATTCACTCACCTGATTAAATATCATTAGCAATAATTAGCCACGCTGGCCAATAGGTAACACAGTTCTACCATATTGCTCATTTAACACTTCTGCGACCGCTAAATAGAACGCACTCGCGCCACAGATAATTCCTTCGAAACCTGCAAACTTGAGTAGCGCAGCGTTGCCTGTCAGATTACCGATGGCAAGTAAGGCAAATAAGACAGTTAAGCTGCCGAAAACAAATTGCAGCACAAAGTTCGCTTTAAATGTGCCAAGGAACATGAAGAAGGTAAATACGCCCCAAATCGCGAGGAAAACGCCTAAAAACTCAGGGGAAGTTGCTTCGGCTAACCCCATGGTAGGTAAAAATAATAAGCCAACTAATGCAATCCAAAACATCCCATAAGAGGTAAATGCGGTTGCGCCAAATGTATTGCCTTTCTTATATTCAATTAGCCCTGCGATAAATTGGGCAATCCCACCATAAAAAATACCCATACTTAAAATAACAGATGAAAGCGGAAAAAATCCTGCGTTATGAATATTCAGCAGGATGGTTGTCATACCAAAGCCTAGTAAACCAAGTGGGCCTGGATTTGCAAGAGAGCTAGACTGCATATAACCTCTGGTAAAATATATAAAATTCAAATAGATAAATTAAAATTAAACACCGCCAAAATGGCAGTGGCGGCGAATCATACGCAGTTTTAGTTGTCTAAACAATGATCACAAGACAGGTTTTTTTGCAATAAATGCAAATTTTTTTTAATTCCCCCCTTGATGAATGGATTTACGACCCCATCTTTAAAGCATCAACCGATATCTCTGTGAATTATTGCGTATTGAAAAATAATTTAGGCTCAGGGTTAAAAACACCCTTGAAAAAGAAATATTGAGCCGCATATAGATTGATATCGAAATCATAGTGAAAAGAATTCCTTTGGAGGCGTTTTAGATGGGTAAAATTATTGGTATCGACTTGGGTACAACTAACTCATGCGTTGCAATTATGGATGGTACTACCGCTCGTGTTCTGGAGAACAGCGAGGGTGACAGAACTACTCCTTCCATCATTGCGTACACTCAAGATGGTGAAATTTTAGTTGGTCAGCCAGCAAAACGTCAGGCTGTTACTAATCCAGAAAATACTTTATTTGCAATCAAGCGTTTGATTGGTCGTCGTTTCCAAGACGAAGAAGTTCAGCGCGATGTCGCTATCATGCCATACAAAATCATTGCGGCAGATAACGGCGATGCTTGGTTAGATGTGAAAGGCCAAAAAATGGCTCCACCACAAGTTTCTGCTGAAGTTCTGAAAAAAATGAAGAAAACAGCGGAAGATTACTTGGGTGAACCAGTGACAGAAGCGGTTATTACTGTTCCTGCATACTTCAATGATGCTCAGCGTCAAGCTACTAAAGATGCGGGCCGTATCGCTGGTTTAGAAGTAAAACGTATCATCAACGAACCAACAGCAGCGGCATTAGCTTATGGTTTAGACCGTGAAATTGGTAACCGTACAATTGCTGTTTACGACTTAGGTGGTGGTACATTCGACTTATCAATCATCGAAATTGATGAAGTTGATGGCGAAAAAACCTATGAAGTTCTGGCAACCAATGGTGATACTCACTTAGGTGGTGAAGACTTCGATACACGTTTAATCAACTACTTAGTTGAAGAATTTAAGAAAGAACAAGGTGTTGACCTGCGTAACGATCCGTTAGCAATGCAACGTCTGAAAGAATCTGCTGAAAAAGCAAAAATTGAGCTGTCTTCTGCACAACAAACTGATGTGAACCTGCCATACATCACTGCAGATGCAACAGGTCCAAAGCACATGAACATCAAAGTGACTCGTGCAAAATTAGAGTCACTGGTAGAAGACTTAGTTAAACGTTCAATGGAACCAGTGAAAGTTGCTCTGCAAGACGCCGGCTTAAGCGTGAGCGAAATCAACGACGTTATCTTAGTCGGTGGTCAAACACGTATGCCAATGGTTCAAAAAGTGGTTGCAGACTTCTTTGGTAAAGAACCACGTAAAGACGTTAACCCAGACGAAGCGGTTGCAATGGGTGCAGCAGTACAAGGTGGTGTTTTAGCCGGTGATGTTAAAGACGTTCTGTTACTTGACGTAACGCCTCTGTCTTTAGGTATCGAAACTATGGGTGGCGTGATGACTTCGTTAATTTCGAAGAATACCACTATCCCAACAAAACACAGCCAAGTGTTCTCAACTGCTGAAGATAACCAAGCAGCCGTGACAATCCATGTTCTGCAAGGTGAACGTAAACGTGCGGGTGATAACAAATCACTGGGCCAATTTAACTTAGACGGTATCCAAGCAGCACCACGCGGTATGCCACAAATCGAAGTTACTTTCGACATCGATGCTGATGGTATCTTGCATGTGTCTGCGAAAGACAAAAACAGCGGTCGTGAGCAAAACATCACCATTAAAGCTTCTTCAGGTCTAAACGACGAAGAAATCGAAAAAATGGTACGTGACGCGGAAGCGAACGCAGAAGCTGACCGTAAATTTGAAGAGTTAGTGCAGGTTCGTAACCAAGCTGACCAACTGGTTCACGGTACACGTAAACAAATCGAAGAAGCAGGTGACAAATTACCAGCGGACGATAAAGCAAACATCGAAAAAGCAACATCTGAGTTAGAAGCAGCAGCGAAAGGCGAAGATAAAGCGGATATCGAAGCGAAAATCCAAGCTTTAGTCACTGCATCTGCAAAACTTCTGGAAATCGCACAGCAACAAGCTCAAGCGGGCGGTGCACCTGGCGCAGAAGCGAAGAAAGATGACGATGTTGTTGACGCTGAGTTCGAAGAAGTTAACGATAAAGACAAAAAATAATGCCCTTAGCGGGCGCAGTAGCTGTAGTGATGATGGTTAATAGTTACTGATACCGGATACGGGCGTTGAGGGAACTCTGCGCCCGTTCCGCATGTTAAGGGTAAATTAAATGGCAAAAAGAGACTTTTATCAGGTTTTAGAACTTGAAAAGAATGCTTCAGAAAAAGACATCAAAAGAGCGTATAAGCGCTTAGCAATGAAATACCATCCTGACCGTAATCAGGATAATAAAGATGAATCTGAAGAAAAATTTAAAGAAATTAAAGAAGCTTACGAAGTTCTTTCCGATGAGCAAAAACGTGCCGCTTATGACCAATATGGTCACGCTGCGTTTGAACAAGGCGGAATGGGCGGCGGTGGCGGCTTCGGCGGTGGTGCTGACTTTAGCGATATCTTTGGTGACGTCTTCGGTGATATTTTCGGAGGCGGTCGCAGACAACAACGCCCAAGCCGTGGCTCTGATCTGCAGTACAACATGGAATTGACTCTGGAAGAGGCTGTTCGTGGAGTGACCAAAGAAATTCGTATTCCAACGCTAGAAACCTGTGATGTATGTCATGGCAACGGCGCGAAACCAGGAACCAGTGCGGATACATGCTCTACCTGTCATGGTATGGGTCAAGTGCATATGCGACAAGGCTTTTTCTCGGTACAACAACCTTGCCCAACCTGTCATGGTCGCGGAAAAGTGATCAAAGATCCATGCAACAAATGTCATGGTCATGGCCGTGTTGAAAGATATAAAACACTGTCAGTGAAAATTCCAGCGGGTGTTGATACGGGTGATCGTGTTCGTTTGTCTGGTGAAGGCGAAGCAGGTGAGAACGGTGCTCCAGCAGGAGATTTATTCGTTCAGGTTCATGTATTGCCTCATAACATTTTTGAGCGTGATGGTAATAACCTGCACTGCGAAGTACCAATCAACTTTGCCGATGCAGCATTGGGTGGTGAAATTGAAGTACCAACCCTTGATGGCCGTGTGAAACTGAAAATTCCAGCGGAAACCCAAACTGGCAAAATTTTCCGTATGAAAGGAAAAGGCGTGAAATCGGTGCGTGGTGGTCTGCAAGGTGATTTGATGTGCCACATTGTTGTAGAAACACCGGTAAAACTGAATGAGAAACAAAAAGCGTTACTCAAAGAGTTTGGTGAGTCCTTAGGTGGCAAGAGCGGGGAAAAAAATAGCCCACGTTCGAAAAGCTTTCTAGATGGCGTGAAAAAATTCTTTGATGATTTAACGAATAAATAAGTGTTAATCATTCTCTAAATTAGAATGGCTGGTCTGTGAAATGCAGAACCAGCCATTTTTTATATTATTTAACGACTTCCCCACTGGCGATAACCGTTTCGCGTACTTTGTTTGCAAAGTCTTGTGCTTCTTGAATAATCACTTTTTCATCTGCGGTGAGCAATTGGCGGTCTTGCATCAAAACTTTACCGTCCACAATGGTATGACGAACATTGGCACCATTCGCCCCATAAACGAGCGCGGCATATGGGCTATACATCGGCACCATATTTGGCGATTTAGTATCAATCACAATAATATCTGCAAGTTTGCCTGTTTCAAGGGAGCCTAATTTATCTTCCATATGTAGCACTTTGGCTGAGCCTTTGGTGGCTAGCTCAACGACAGTGAGTGGGGGCATTGCAGCTCTATCTTTGTTCTCCAGTTTATGAATTTTACCAACTAAATTGAGCTCATTTAACGTCGTTAGGGTATTACTCGACATTGGACCATCAGTTCCTAACCCTACACGGATACCTTTTTCTAACATGGTTGTGACAGGCGCAACGCCTTTTGCTGATTTGGTGTTGGCACTGATATTGTGCGCGACACCGACATCGAATTTTTTCAGCAAATCCATGTCTTGTTCATTCACCATAATGGCATGTGCGGCAATGACTTTGTTATTCAGAGCACCAATATCCGCCATGTATTGAACGGGGCTTTTTCCGCCAGTTCGTTTCGCGATTTCTTCTTGTTCGCGATCAGTTTCAGCTAAGTGGATCATTACAGGAACATCAAGTTCTTGAGACAACTTTGAAATTTGCTGTAAATGTTCAGTTGAGTTGGTATAAGGGGCGTGTGGGGCAAAAGCTGGTGTTATACGAGGGTGGTCTTTGTATTGATTAATAAAATTTATTGCGTATTGAATGCCTTCATCTGCGTTTTTGGCATCAGCAACAGGGAACTGGATGACTGACTCGCCTAAAACCGCTCTTAAGCCAATTTTATCCACTGTTTTAGCCACTTCGTCTTCAAAATAATACATATCGACATACGTTGTGACACCGCCTTTTATCATTTCAATATTCGCAAGATTCGCCCCAATACGGACCATTTCACGGCTTACCATCTTACTTTCTAGGGGAAATATATAACGATGTAAGCGGTCTGGAACATCGTCTGCTAATGAACGAAAAACAGTCATTGAGGCGTGAGTGTGGGTATTAATTAAACCAGGCATGACAATATCGCCCTCAACATTGAGCACATTCGGAGCGTGGTAATCTTTCGTGAGTTCAGGGCCACCAACCGCAATGATTTTATTTTCTTTAATAACCACAGTGCCGTTCTCGATAATACGATTTTTAGCATCCATCGTTAAGACAGTACCACCAACAATCATAATATCCGCAGGTGTGGCTGAAAAACTGGCAAAAGAAGCCGTCATTGTTGCGAGGGCTAATAAGGATTTTGTAAAAGACATTGTTACCTCATATCTAAATGAAAAATTAGTTTTTATTTTTTATAAAAGGCTCAAGCAGACTTAGCGAGAGCGCTAATTAACCGCTGAGCTTAGCAAGTAAAACACCGGATAAAATCACCAGACAGGCTAATATTCGCATCAGATTGAATTTTTCTTTTAAAAACACAATCGAAAGAAACATTGCAAATAGCACACTGGTCTCTCGGATTGCTGCCACCATAACAATAGGTGCTTGGCTCATAGCCCAGATAGCGATGCCATAGCTTACTAATTGCATTAGCCCGCCTAATAACCCAGAACGCCAATATTGCTGTAAACCTAGCACTAATGTTCCGCGGTATTTGATAAGGCCAGGAATGGTTAAAACAATACCATTTAATAAAAAGAGCCAAAGCGTA
This sequence comes from Providencia sp. R33, assembly GCF_019343475.1. Classification (NCBI taxonomy): domain Bacteria; kingdom Pseudomonadati; phylum Pseudomonadota; class Gammaproteobacteria; order Enterobacterales; family Morganellaceae; genus Providencia; species Providencia sp. R33. The sequence goes on from NZ_CP072453.1 coordinate 4,443,061, forward strand.
TATACGACAGGGTCTTCACTGGCTCGTGCCCCATGGCCATCTGAAAGCGTGTAGCAGGCAGTAAAAAAGGCAGTAAATAAAGCAAAAGCTAATGCTCTCCCTTTGATATTTAATTTAAATTTTCTTCCAGCAAAGGCGATGAGTAAAACGCCACTAATAATGAGTAGTATGCCAATAAAACCCATTAATGGAATAAACTCATTGAATAATAAGGCACCAAGTAATGCCGTAATCAATGGCGCAGAGCCGCGTGATATAGGATAAATTTGGCTCAAATCACCGTATGTATAAGCTTGGCTTAAAAAGTAGGTGTAGCCAATGTGGAACAAAACCGATAATGCCAACCAATGCATTGCTTCGGGAGATGGTAGCCCTAACCAAAATATTGCAGGGATGGCTAATACACCCGAAAAAAAAGAAATCATTACGAGACCAAAAAAACGGTCATTACCAAATTTAACTAAGGCGTTCCAGCTTGCATGGCAAAATGCAGCAAAAAGGACGGCTAATAATACGTAAGTGGTCATAATTTAAGAATAAAGATTATTTTTTTGTTTGAAAAATAAAGAAATTTGTTTTGCGAAGCGCTTTGCAAAATGGTTGTAACTTAGTCTCCCATATTAAAAATTATTGCGAAACCCTTCGAACCGAAAAAATAGATGATTGCGACAAGAACATCAAAAAATGTAACCTTAGAAAAAACGAGAAAAAGTTGAATTTATAAAGTCATTTTTTTAATAAATTTATTATTTGTTTTTATAAAAGTTGTCTATAGTGAAATTAACGTTTCTTTATCATTTTGAGTGATCTCTAACCTGAATTGATCGTTAATTCCGAGCTTTAATGGATAAATAAACGATTTTTTACGAATTAATAATTATCATAATATTAACATTCAAAAAATATTGAGGTTAAAAGAAATGACAGCAATTATTCGTAAATTCTTAAGGTTAGAAGCAGCAGGGGGCTTACTCCTGATTATTGCTGCCATAGTTGCTTTGATTATGGCTAATACGCCATTGCAAGGGGCTTATCAGCAATTTTTAGAGATACCTGTGTCGATTAAAATTTCAGACTTCGGTTTAGATAAGCCATTAATTTTATGGATTAATGACTTCCTAATGGCTATTTTTTTCTTAGTCGTGGGTCTTGAAGTTAAACGTGAATTATTGGAAGGATCTCTCGCGGGTCGTGATAAAGCCATATTTCCAGCAATTGCAGCATTAGGTGGGATGATTGCTCCTGCATTAATTTATCTGCTTTTTAATGGTGGAAATGAAATCACTCAACAAGGTTGGGCGATACCAGCGGCAACAGATATTGCATTTGCTTTAGGCGTTATGGCTTTATTAGGTAAGCGCGTACCCACAGAGTTAAAGGTCTTTTTATTAGCGTTAGCCATTATCGATGACCTTGGTGTCATTGTAATTATTGCCTTTTTCTATACAAGTTCTGTTTCAATGATTGCGCTAAGTTTGGCTGCGTTATGTATTGCAATATTGGTCACAATGAACTGGCGCAAAGTGGAAAATACAGCAGCTTATTTAGTTATAGGGCTGATATTGTGGGTGTGTATATTAAAATCAGGTGTTCATGCAACATTGGCGGGGGTTATTGTTGGTTTCTTAATTCCATTACAGGGCACAAACCAAACAAAACCTTCTGAAGAGCTTGAGCATGTCTTACATCCGTGGGTTGTCTATTTAATTTTGCCTATTTTTGCATTTGCAAATTCGGGTGTGCAGTTACAAGGTGTGACTTTTGATGGGTTATTAAGTCCATTGCCACTAGGTGTCGCTGCAGGGCTGATATTTGGTAAGCCAATTGGTATTTTCTTATTTAGTTGGATTTCGGTAAAACTTGGTTTTGCGAAATTACCAGAGTCGATTAATTTAAAGCAAGTTTTTGCCGTTTCAGTGCTATGTGGGATCGGTTTTACTATGTCTATTTTTATAACCGGACTCGCATTTGATGGCATGGATGAGGTATATAGTACTTACTCTCGCCTAGGTATTTTAATTGGCTCGACAGTTTCAGCGCTACTTGGTTATTTTATGTTAAGGGTAGTCTTACCGAAGCAAAAACAATTAGAATGAACTAGAGTTATACAGTAATTTAGTTAATTATTAGTAAGAATTTCCGAACTAATATTCTATGATATACCGTGGTGTGTCCTTTGATGGGTACACTACGGTATACATAATAAAAGCTCCTAAGTCGTGGAGTACAGGTAGATATGTATGGTGAATAGCACCAAGGGTGGTTATTGACGATACAAAAGGAATCGATATGCGGGTTTCACATTTAAATTTTAACCATCTTTACTACTTTTGGCATGTATGTAAAGAAGGCTCTGTCGTTGGGGCAGCAGAAGCACTTTACCTGACTCCTCAGACTATCACGGGGCAAATAAAGGCGCTAGAAGAACGCTTAGGTGGTAAATTATTTAAGCGGCAAGGCCGTGGTCTGGTACCTTCGGAACTTGGGCAACTTATTTTTCGCTATGCAGACAAAATGTTTATGCTTAGCCAAGAAATGCTAGATATCGTAAATTATAGTCGAGAATCCAACTTGTTATTTGATGTTGGTGTCGCTGATACATTGTCTAAGCAGTTAGTAAGCCGAATACTAGAAACGACAGTTGTCGAACATGAGCAAATTCATTTGCGCTGCTTTGAATCAACCCATGAACTGTTACTAGAGCAATTAAGCCAACATAAATTGGATATGATTTTATCGGACTGCCCTGTTGATTCGTCTCAGCAAGAGGGGTTATTTTCTGTCAAATTGGGTGAATGCAACATGAGCTTTTTTTGCCGTCAGCCAATACCGAAAAAACCATTTCCTGAATGCTTAGAAGAACGCCGTTTACTCATTCCTGGAAGACGTTATCTATTAGGTCGGCATATCTTAGCTTGGATACGCAATAAAAACTTACAAGTAGAAGTCTTAGGTGAGTTCGATGATGCTGCGTTAATGAAAGCATTTGGGATGCATTATAATGCGATTTTTGTTGCACCTTCACAGTATACACCTGACCTGTTAGGTGGAGAGGATATTGTGGAATTGGGTCGATTAGAAAATGTAAAAGAAGAATATTACGTTATTTTTGCAGAAAGAATGATCCAGCATCCAGCTGTGCAGCGAGTTTGTAATAAAGATTTTTCAGAGTTATTTTCTGTACCATTTAATAGGCTTGAGCAATAAATTGAATAAATAAAAAAACCGGCCAAGGCCGGTTTTTTTAGCTAATCAAGAAGCAAAATTACATTGCTTTGATTTGAGCAACTAAGTTAGCTTTATGACGTGCTGCTTTATTTTTGTGGATCAGGCCTTTAGCGGCGTGACGATCAACAATAGGTTGCATGTCATTGAATGCTTTCTGAGCAGCTTCTTTATCGCCAGCAGCGATAGCAAGGTAAACTTTCTTGATAAAAGTACGTACCATAGAGCGACGGCTAGCGTTGTGCTGGCGACGTTTCTCTGACTGAACGGCACGTTTCTTAGCTGATTTGATATTAGCCAAGGTCCAACTCCCAAATGTATTCTATTGAGGACAATTCAAAGGTCGAGGAATATGCCCTTTCGCCCTGCATTTGTCAATGGATTTGTGCAAATAAACATCGTGTACTTCGATGTTCATGCGCTGTGAATGGTGCAAGATTCTATCAGCAAATATGAGAAGAATACAGATCTTAGCGTGAAAAAATGCGTAATTGATGTCAGAAAATTAAAAACAATTACAATAGAAAAAAAATTTAGCTCATCAATCAGAGGGTAGTATGATATTTGCTCGTGAATTGATTGCTTATTAATCGTAAAATATGTTTAGCTATAGGCATTGACGAGAAAACGATAAAAATTGAATATTTTTAGAGACCTCGGAACAAATTTGTTGTATTGATAATCCATTGGTTATCCCAACTTTTTTTGATGCCTATGCCTAAGCGCCCATATTGAGTAGCATTATGGTTTGCTGTTCACGTAAAATGACAGCTAATTAGGTCGTATAGCGATCAAAAAAATAGGGTTTAATGAAACCTTTTGCGAACTAAGGTTAACCTTATGCGTCGTACAAGGTATAATCCTGCAATTTCCTCGGTATTGAGCCTGTTATGGAGCTAATTCGCGGTATACAGAATATCCGGGCGTGCCATCATGGTTGCGTGCTGACTATTGGTAATTTTGACGGTGTCCATCGTGGGCATCAGGTGTTGCTACAAAATTTGAAACTCAAGGGTAAGGAACTTGGCTTGCCCACGGTTGTGATGATTTTTGAGCCACAACCCCTTGAATTCTTTATTGGTGATAAAGCGCCTGCGCGTTTGACACGCTTAAGAGATAAAGTGAAATACCTCGCAGACAGCGGTATTGATTATCTTCTCTGTGTCGAATTTAACCAGCACTTTGCCTCTTTAACACCGACTGAGTTTGTCTCTGATTTACTTGTTGACAAGTTAGGGGTGAAATATCTCGCCATTGGTGATGATTTCCGATTTGGAAAAAATCGCATGGGGGATTTTGCGTTTTTGCAACAGGCAGGTGGAGAGTTCGGTTTCGAGGTAGCGGATACAGAAAGCTTTTGCGATTCAGGTCTTCGCATAAGTAGTACCGCTATTCGAAAGGCAATTCAAGATAATGACCTTGAGTTAGCAGAAAACTTGTTAGGGCATGCTTATCGTATTAGCGGACGAGTGGTTCATGGCAACCAACTTGGTAGAACAATAGGTTTTCCGACGGCAAACCTACCGTTAAAACGTTTAGTCACACCTGTCACGGGTGTGTATGCTGTAGAAGTTTACGGTTTAGGTGATAAGCCTTTGCCGGGTGTGGCGAATATCGGCACACGACCGACTGTATCTGGAAAAGGAACGCAGTTAGAAGTTCATCTGATTGATGCCACTATGGATTTATATGGGCGTCATATCGATGTAGTGTTACGTAAGAAATTGCGTGATGAGCAGCGGTTTGCTTCGTTGGAAGCGCTTAAGGAGCAAATTGCTAATGATGTAATTGCAGCAAGAGAATACCTCACTGCAATAGGAATCAGATAATTTAGCGGAAAATTGGAACTGAGAATCGATGAGTGACTATAAAAATACCCTGAATCTACCAGAAACAGGGTTCCCAATGCGTGGCGATCTCGCTAAACGCGAACCACAGATGTTAGAGCGCTGGTACAAAGAAGGTTTGTATCAGGCAATCCGTAAAGCAAAATCGGGCAAGAAAACGTTTATTCTGCACGATGGTCCTCCGTATGCTAACGGCAGTATTCATATTGGTCACTCAGTTAACAAAATTCTCAAAGATATTATTATTAAATCCAAAGGGTTAGCGGGTTATGATTCCCCGTATATTCCTGGTTGGGATTGCCATGGCTTACCGATTGAACACAAAGTTGAACAAATCGTGGGTAAACCAGGCGAAAAAGTTTCCGCCGCTGAATTTCGTGCACAATGCCGCCAATATGCTAAAGAGCAAATTGAAGGCCAAAAAGCTGACTTTATGCGCCTTGGTGTATTGGGTGAGTGGGATAAACCTTACTTAACCATGGACTTCAAAACGGAAGCCCACATCATCAGAGCATTAGCGAAAACCATTGCAAACGGCCATTTAGTGAAAGGTGCTAAGCCTGTTCATTGGTGTACCGCATGTGGTTCTTCACTGGCAGAAGCCGAAGTTGAGTATTATGACAAAACTTCACCATCTATCTACGTTCGCTTCCCAGCGGTAGATAGCAAAGCCGTGTGTGAAAAATTCGGTGTCACGAGTGATAAAACACCATCACTGGTTATTTGGACAACAACACCGTGGACATTACCTGCTAACCGCGCAATCTCATTGAACCCTGAATTCAAATACAACTTGGTACAAGCGAATGGCGAATTAGTCATTTTAGCGGCTGACCTTGTTGAAGATGTGATGAAAACTGTCGGCATCGACGCTTGGGAAGTTTTAGGTGAATGTGAAGGTTCTGCACTTGACTTATTACGCTTCGAACATCCATTTATGGGCTTTGATGTCCCTGCAATCTTAGGTGACCACGTTACATTAGATGCGGGTACTGGTGCTGTGCATACTGCACCAGGCCATGGTCCTGAAGACTATGTAGTCGGCCAAAAATACGGTTTGGAAACAGCCAACCCAGTTGGGCCAGATGGTTGTTTCTTACCAAATACCTATCCAACATTGGATGGCGTGTTCATTTTTAAAGCTAACGATTTGATTGTTGAGCTGTTAAATGAAAAAGGTGTGTTGCTGTATAAAAAAGCGATTACCCATAGCTACCCATGCTGCTGGCGCCATAAAACCCCAGTTATTTTCCGTGCGACACCACAATGGTTTATTGGCATGGACAAAAATGGCTTACGTGAACAATCTTTGAAAGAAATTGATATTGTTCAGTGGATCCCTGGTTGGGGGCGCGCACGCATTGAGTCAATGGTTGAAAACCGCCCTGACTGGTGTATTTCTCGCCAGCGTACTTGGGGGACTCCGATGTCTTTGTTTGTTCATAAAGATACCGAAGAGCTGCACCCGCGTACGTTAGAATTAATGGAAGAAGTCGCTAAACGCGTTGAAGTTGATGGTATTCAAGCATGGTGGGATCTTGACCCAGCTGAATTACTGGGTGATGAAGCCGAAACTTACCGCAAAGTACCAGATACACTGGACGTTTGGTTTGACTCTGGGTCTACGCACTTTGCTGTGGTTGATGCACGCCCTGAATTCCATGGCAATTCAGCTGATATGTACTTGGAAGGCTCTGACCAACACCGTGGCTGGTTTATGTCCTCATTGATGTTATCAACGGCAATGAAAGGCAAAGCACCATACCGTCAAGTATTAACGCACGGTTTCACTGTTGATGGTCAAGGCCGAAAAATGTCTAAATCATTAGGCAACACGGTGAGTCCACAAGACGTGATGAACAAGCTGGGTGCGGATATCCTGCGCTTATGGGTTGCTTCAACGGATTATACAGGTGAAATCGCCGTTTCTGATGAAATCTTAAAACGTGCTGCGGATTCATATCGTCGTATTCGTAACACCGCGCGCTTCTTGTTGGCGAACCTTAACGGTTTCAATCCAGAAACGGATATGGTGAAGCCAGAAGATATGGTGGTGTTAGACCGCTGGGCGGTTAGCCGTGCGCTTGAAGCACAACAAGAAATCGCTAAAGCGTATGATGAATATGACTTCTTATCTGTTATTCAGCGTTTAATGCATTTCTGTTCTATCGAAATGGGTTCATTCTATCTGGACATCATTAAAGACCGTCAGTACACAGCGAAAGGCGACAGCTTAGCGCGTCGTAGCTGCCAAACGGCTCTGTACCATATCGTTGAAGCGTTAGTGCGTTGGATTGCCCCTGTTCTTTCCTTCACTTCAGATGAAATCTGGAATGAGTTACCAGGTAAACGCGCTCAATTCGTTCTGACCGAAGAATGGTATAACGGCTTATTTGGCTTAGATGAGTCAAATGAAATGAATAACAGCTTCTGGTCTGAACTGCTGGCGGTTCGCGGTGAAGTGAATAAAGTGTTAGAGCAAGCGCGTACCGATAAGCACATTGGTGGCTCATTAGAAGCTGCGGTGACGTTATATGCAGATAAAGACTTAGCGAATAAACTGCAAAGTTTAGGTGATGAACTGCGTTTCGTTCTGCTGACTTCTCAAGCGACTGTCGCGGATATTGCAACGGCGCCTGCTGATGCGCAAGAGAGTGAGCTAAAAGGCCTTAAAATTGCCTTTAGCAAAGCAGAAGGCGAAAAATGCCCACGCTGTTGGCATTATGCGAGCGATATCGGCTCATCAAGCGAGCAACCAGAAATTTGTGGTCGCTGTGTGACTAACGTAGCCGGTGACGGCGAATTACGTAAGTTTGCTTAATGAAGACGCCTATTTGTTCTACTGGCTTGCGTTGGCTATGGCTGACCATCGTGATTATCGTGGCAGATCTAGGAATAAAGCAGTTAGTGCTAAAAGACCTAAATCTGTACGAACCACATGCTGTAATGCCTTTTTTCAACATTATGTACGCGCAAAATTTTGGTGCGGCATTTAGTTTCTTGGCTGATGAAGGTGGCTGGCAGCGTTGGTTCTTTGCGGGTATTGCGGTGGGGATCTCCATTATTTTAATGGTAATGATGTATCGCCAAAGCGCGCAAAAACGCTTATCCAATATTGCTTACGCATTAATTATTGGCGGGGCAATTGGCAATCTTAGTGATCGACTGGTTCATGGGTTTGTTGTTGATTACCTGGATGTTTATGTTGGTAATTGGCATTGGCCAACATTCAACCTAGCTGACATGGCAATTTGTATTGGTGCTGCTTTAGTTATTTTTGAAGGTTTTTTACCTGAAAAGCCAAAGCAGGAAAAAGCAAAATAAATTGGTAGTGCAATAGGTTACAATGAAATAACACACAGCCCAGATTTTCTGGGCTGAATTTTATGACAAAATAGGTTTGGTTTATGTCTACTCAAATACAGGCTCAGAGCGCAGTTTTACTGCATTTCACATTGAAACTGGAAGATGGCTCTACAGCAGATTCTTCACACGCACAAGGAAAGCCTGCGTTGTTTGTGTTAGGGAATGATTCATTATCACCTGAACTTGAGTCTGAACTCATGGGGCTTAATGAAGGTGAAAAGAAAAACTTTTCATTACCCGGTGATGCTGTTTTTGGTAAACATAACCCTGATTTAGTTCAGTATTTTTCATTGCGAGATTTTATGGATACTGGTATCCCTGAAATTGGGACTATCATGTTATTTACGGCAATGAATGGCAGCGAAATGCCGGGTGTAGTAAAATCAATTGAAGGTGAGTCTATCACTGTTGATTTTAATCACCCACTCGCTGAGCAACAAATTAGCTTTGAAATTGAAGTGCTTGAAGTAGACCCGCAATTGGAGAATCACAATGCAAATATTAATGGCTAACCCTCGTGGTTTTTGTGCTGGTGTTGACCGCGCAATTAGCATTGTAGAACGAGCATTAGAACTTTACGGCGCTCCTATTTATGTTCGTCATGAAGTGGTTCATAACCGTTATGTTGTTGATGATTTGCGTCAGCGTGGTGCTATTTTTATTGAAGAAATTTCTGAAGTGCCAGATGGCTCTATCTTAATTTTCTCAGCTCATGGTGTGTCACAAGCTATCCGTCAAGAAGCGCGTTCTCGTGATTTGACCATGCTATTTGATGCAACATGCCCGTTAGTCACTAAAGTACATATGGAAGTCGCTCGTGCAAGCCGTAAAGGGAAAGAAGCGATTTTGATTGGTCATGCGGGGCACCCAGAAGTCGAAGGGACAATGGGGCAATATAGTAATCCTGAAGGTGGCATGTACCTTGTTGAAAGCCCTGAAGATGTTTGGAAATTAAAAGTCAAAGACGAAAATAATTTATCGTTTATGACACAAACCACACTTTCTGTTGATGACACTTCAGAGGTCATTGATGCATTGACTGCGCGCTTCCCAAGTATTGTTGGGCCACGTAAAGACGATATTTGCTATGCAACAACCAACCGCCAAGAAGCTGCTAGAGAGCTGGCTGAGCGGGCTGATATCGTGCTAGTGGTTGGCTCGAAAAACTCATCAAACTCGAATCGTCTCGCTGAACTCGCATCAAGAATGCAAAAGCCTGCATTTTTGATTGATGGTGCAGAGGATATTAAAACCGAGTGGTTAACTGATAAAAACATTATTGGTCTAACTGCAGGGGCATCAGCACCCGATATTTTAGTTCGCCAAGTCATTGATAGATTAAAAGAACTTGGTGCTGATTCCGTTGTTGAGCTACAAGGCCGTGAAGAGAATATTGTTTTTGAAGTGCCAAAAGAATTACGCGTAGAAGTTAAAGAAATTAACTAATACATAGCGACATACTGTTCAAAGAGCCATTTTACATCATCAAAGTGGCTCTATCTTGTTTCTATTTACGATTTTCCTTCCCTATTTTTCTTATCATCAACACTTTTTCTGATAATTAGTCTGTGCTCTACGTTTTTGTTAATAACTGTCGATTAGTACTGGCAGAATCTCACCATGATGGTTAATCTGTAACGCAATAATGAGTTAAATTGCCAGCGAAAATACTGATATTCGCTTGGAACAACAGTTTAAATTTAGTCAGTTGCATCAATAATGAAAAAGGATGAACCATGGCAAATTCAGTGGTACGTGTTGCTATTGTCGGCTCAGGTGGTCGTATGGGGCGGCAGTTAATTCAAGCAGCACAACAACAAGATGGCATTCAATTAGGCGCTGCTATTGAGCGAGAAGGCTCCTCACTGATTGGCGCAGATGCAGGTGAGCTCGCTGGGGTTGGAAAGTTAGGAATTTATATTACGGACTCACTTGATAAAGTCGTTGACGATTTTGATGTTGTTATCGATTTTACGCGTCCTGAAGGCACGCTGCACTATTTAGCATTTTGTAAAGCAAACCAAAAAGGCATGGTTATCGGGACAACAGGCTTTGACGAACAAGGCAAACAAGCTATTGCTGATGCAGCAAAAGTTATCCCAATTGTTTTCGCAGCAAACTTTAGTGTTGGTGTCAATTTGGTGCTTAAATTACTCGAAAAAGCAGCCAAAGTGATGGGAACTTATACGGATATTGAAATCGTTGAAGCTCACCACCGCCATAAAGTTGATGCACCATCGGGCACGGCATTAGCAATGGGTGAATCTATCGCGGGTGCTTTAGGGAAGGACCTAAAAGACTGCGCTGTCTATACCCGTGAGGGTTATACTGGTGAGCGTGAAGCAGGCACTATCGGTTTTGCAACAATTCGTGCTGGTGATATTGTGGGTGAACACACTGCGATATTCGCTGATATCGGTGAACGTGTAGAGATCACGCATAAGGCGTCGAGCCGAATGACATTCGCAAATGGCGCAATTAAGGCAGCTTCTTGGGTTTTTGCTAAAAAATCTGGGTTATATGATATGAAAGACGTACTTTGTCTTGATGATCTTTAATTTTAAATTTTAAATTATCGTTATAAATCAATATAATAATAATTATTTATTGGTTTATAACGATTTTGTATATTATTCTATTTTAAATCATTATTTATAGTTAATTTCATCGATTTAATTGACTTTTACTCGGTTAATTTCCCTTTAATCTCGATTCAAGCTGCGTTATTATCAATTATGCAGTTATCTTGCTTAGCAACCGTTTACTTATTCATATTGGCTATCATTTTTAGTGATCATGTTGAGTAAACTAGAGGTGGTGGCTATAAAAGTAAGATAAAAGTGTAAAAAATGCATTTTTTTCTAGACAAGACCCTATCTCATCATTAGAATGCGCGCAATTTGCCAAAAATTTGCTTAAAAACTCATTTTGGCATTGATTTAGATCGCAAAATCTGAATTAATATGCAAAAAACGTGATTTATTATTCTCCGGAGGGTGTTTTGATTAAGTCAGCTATATTGGTTCTGGAAGACGGAACCCAATTCCACGGGCGTGCCATCGGTGCTGAAGGGGCCGCAGTTGGAGAAGTCGTTTTCAACACGTCAATGACCGGATATCAAGAAATAATTACAGACCCTTCCTATTCCCGCCAAATTGTTACTCTCACCTATCCCCATATTGGTAATGTCGGCACTAATGCTGATGACGAAGAATCCCCAAATATTCATGCACAAGGCTTAATCATTCGTGACTTACCATTGGTTTACAGTAACTTTCGTGGGCAAGAAGGGCTATCCGAGTATCTGAAACGTCACAACGTTGTGGCAATTGCGGATATCGATACACGTAAATTGACCCGTTTATTGAGAGAAAAAGGGGCGCAGAATGGGTGCATTATTGCGGGGGATAACCCTGACATGGCACTAGCACTAGAAAAAGCCCGTCATTTCTCCGGCCTTAATGGGTTAGATTTGGCAAAAGAAGTGTGTACCAAAGAAGCATATAGCTGGACTCAAGGCTCATGGACGTTAGAAGATGGCCAACAAGGTGCAAAATCGCCAGAAGAGCTGCCACTTCATGTTGTCGCATATGATTTCGGCGCAAAACGCAATATTCTGCGCATGTTGGTTGACCGTGGGTGTCGCTTAACAGTTGTCCCTGCGACAACACCAGCAGAAACTGTGTTAGCGATGAACCCAGATGGCATTTTCCTATCGAATGGCCCTGGCGACCCAGCCCCGTGTGATTATGCAATCAATGCGATTAAAACCTTCCTAACGACAGATATTCCGGTTTTTGGTATCTGCTTAGGGCACCAGTTATTGGCTTTAGCAAGTGGTGCAAACACGCTAAAAATGAAATTTGGTCATCACGGTGCAAACCATCCAGTTAAAGATTTAGACAACAATGTTGTTATGATCACGGCACAAAACCACGGTTTCGCGGTTGATGAGTCGACATTACCCGATACATTGCGTGTGACACACAAATCTCTGTTTGATGGAACCTTACAGGGTATTCATCGCACGGATAAACCTGCATTTAGCTTCCAAGGGCACCCAGAGGCAAGTTCTGGTCCGCATGATGCAGCAAATTTATTCGATCATTTCATTGATTTGATTAACGAATATCGTCAAACCTCACCAAGTCAAAACGCAAAATAATTGGGAGCAAATCATGGCAAAGCGTACAGACATAAAAAGCATTCTGATTTTAGGTGCGGGCCCAATTGTTATCGGTCAAGCGTGTGAGTTCGATTACTCAGGAGCTCAAGCCTGTAAAGCACTACGTGAAGAAGGCTATCGCGTCATTTTAGTTAACTCCAACCCTGCAACTATTATGACTGACCCAGAAATGGCCGACGCAACCTATATCGAGCCGATTCACTGGGAAGTAGTTCGTAAAATTATTGAAAAAGAACGCCCTGATGCGGTTTTACCAACAATGGGTGGGCAAACAGCACTAAACTGCGCGCTTGAACTGGAACGTAAGGGCGTTCTTGCTGAGTTTGGCGTTACCATGATTGGCGCAACAGCAGATGCCATTGATAAAGCAGAAGACCGTCAACGCTTTGATAAAGCGATGAAAAAGATTGGTTTAGGCACTGCGCGCTCAGGTATCGCCCATAATATGGAAGAAGCATACGCCGTTGCAGACGACGTGGGTTTTCCTTGTATCATTCGTCCGTCATTTACTATGGGTGGTACGGGTGGCGGTATCGCGTATAACCGTGAAGAGTTTGAAGAGATTTGTACGCGCGGCTTAGATTTATCACCAACCAACGAACTATTAATCGATGAGTCATTGATTGGGTGGAAAGAATACGAAATGGAAGTTGTCCGCGATAAAAATGACAACTGCATTATTGTCTGCTCAATTGAAAACTTTGATGCAATGGGGATCCACACAGGGGACTCCATTACTGTTGCGCCAGCGCAAACACTGACAGATAAAGAATACCAAATCATGCGTGATGCCTCGATGGCGGTTTTGCGTGAAATTGGTGTCGAGACAGGTGGTTCAAACGTTCAGTTTTCAGTTAACCCGAAAGATGGGCGCTTAATTGTTATCGAAATGAACCCACGGGTTTCCCGTTCGTCAGCACTGGCTTCTAAAGCGACAGGTTTCCCAATCGCGAAGATTGCGGCGAAGCTAGCAGTCGGTTATACCCTTGATGAACTAATGAATGACATTACTGGTGGGCGTACACCAGCCTCGTTCGAGCCTTCCATCGACTATGTTGTGACTAAAATCCCACGTTTTAACTTTGAGAAATTTGCAGGCACCAACGACCGTTTAACCACGCAGATGAAATCGGTGGGTGAAGTGATGGCGATTGGTCGCACTTTCCAAGAATCGATGCAAAAAGCGTTACGTGGCTTAGAAGTTGGCGCAACAGGTTTTGACCCAAAAGTTGAACAAGATGACCCTGAAGCACTTACTCGCATTCGCCGTGAATTAAAAGATGCGGGTGCAGAGCGAATTTGGTTTGTTGCCGATGCATTCCGCGCCGGTTTGTCCGTTGATGGAGTTTTCAACCTAACCAATATTGACCGCTGGTTCTTAGTACAAATCGAGGAATTGGTTCGTCTAGAGGAAGAAGTTGCAGAGTTAGGTATCAATGGCTTAACCAAAGATTTCTTACGCGTATTAAAACGCAAAGGATTTGCGGATGCACGTTTAGCGAGCTTAGTCGGTGTATCAGAGGCCGAATTACGTAAATTACGTCAAGGTTATGATTTACATCCAGTTTATAAGCGCGTTGATACCTGTGCCGCTGAGTTTGCAACAGACACCGCCTATATGTATTCAACTTATGAAGATGAGTGCGAATCGAATCCAAACCACGATAAACCAAAAGTGATGGTGCTAGGTGGTGGGCCGAACCGTATTGGTCAAGGGATTGAGTTTGACTACTGCTGTGTGCATGCGTCACTTGCATTACGTGAAGATGGCTATGAAACCATCATGGTTAACTGTAACCCTGAAACCGTTTCAACTGACTATGATACATCCGACCGTCTCTACTTCGAACCTGTTACTCTAGAAGATGTACTCGAAATCGTGCGTATTGAGCAGCCAAAAGGCGTGATTGTACAGTATGGTGGCCAAACACCACTGAAATTAGCTCGTGCGCTTGAGGCTGCTGGTGTTCCCGTGATTGGAACGAGTCCGGATGCGATTGACCGTGCAGAAGACCGTGAACGTTTCCAACAAGCGGTGAATCGTTTGAACCTAAAACAGCCGCAAAATGCGACGGTAACAGCGATTGAACAAGCCGTTGAAAAAGCAGCAAGTATTGGTTACCCACTGGTTGTTCGCCCATCCTATGTCCTCGGCGGCCGTGCGATGGAAATCGTAAATGATGAAATAGACCTGCGCCGTTATTTCCAAACTGCAGTCAGTGTTTCCAATGACGCCCCAGTACTACTTGACCGCTTTTTAGACGATGCTGTTGAGGTGGATGTCGACGCGATTTGTGATGGCGAAATGGTGCTGATTGGCGGAATTATGGAGCACATCGAGCAAGCGGGCGTTCACTCGGGTGACTCTGCATGTTCATTGCCAGCTTATACACTTAGCCAAGAAATTCAGGATGTCATGCGTGAACAAGTTCGCAGCTTAGCATTCGAGTTACGTGTACGCGGCTTAATGAACGTCCAATTCGCGGTTAAAAACAATGAAGTGTACCTGATTGAAGTGAACCCACGTGCGGCGCGAACTGTACCGTTTGTGTCAAAAGCAACGGGTGTGCCTTTAGCAAAAGTCGCTGCTCGAGTCATGGTTGGTCAAACATTGACTCAACAAGGTGTGACGAAAGAAGTCATTCCACCTTACTATTCAGTCAAAGAAGTGGTTCTGCCATTTAACAAGTTCCAAGGTGTTGACCCAATTCTTGGCCCTGAAATGCGTTCAACGGGCGAAGTCATGGGTGTTGGTCGTACATTTGCAGAAGCGTTTGCTAAGGCGATGTTAGGTAGCAGCTCAACCATGAAAAAATCGGGTCGTGCGCTGTTATCGGTACGTGAAGGTGACAAAACCCGCGTTGTGGATTTAGCGGCGAAATTGCTAAAACACGGTTTTGAGTTAGATGCCACGCATGGTACAGCGATTGTCCTTGGTGAAGCAGGGATTAACCCGCGCTTAGTTAACAAGGTGCACGAAGGTCGTCCACATATTCAGGATAGAATTAAAAATGGTGAATATGATTATATCGTGAATACAACTGCGGGGCGTCAGGCGATTGAAGACTCGAAGCTCATTCGTCGTAGCGCATTGCAGTATAAAGTTCACTATGACACGACATTAAACGGTGGTTTTGCAACCACAATGTCACTGAGTGCAGACCCAACTGAAAAAGTGATTTCAGTCCAAGAGATGCACGCGTTGATTAAGTAGTTAACGTGTATTGAATGAAGCCCCAGCGGTAACCTGCCGACTGGGGCTTTTTTTGTCATGTATTGCTTGAAAGGTCGTAGTGCGAGAAGTGCAAAACAGCCGTGAATAACTTGATGGGGAAATAATGGGAGTGACCGCAATATTGCGGCCATAAATATTAGTTTTCTTTATTACCGCTTAAAGCCTTGCGGTGTTTCCAATACATTACAATGGAACCAATCAACCCGCTGATTAATAAGATAACAGGAATGATCATTAACGCACTAATGACAATTTGCTCATGCTCTTTTACAAACGGAATTTGGTTCAAAGCATAGCCTAAAGAAACAATAATACCTACCCATAGAAGCCCACTTAACCAATTGAAAAATTGAAAGCGACGGTGGCTTAATTCGGATAACCCTGCCAGTAAAGGTAATAGAGTACGAACAAACGCTAAAAAACGGCCAATAAGCAGAGCGTATAAACCTTGCTTATTAAACATATTGTTTGCTTTTGTATGATATTCCTCAGGAATTTGGGCTAGCCAACGCTTGACCATTTTGGTTTCACTGAGCCATCTACCTTGCATAAAGCCTAACCAACAACCCAAACTCGCGGCTGTGGCAAGCAACAAAATGGTTGGAATAAAGTGTAAAACTCCTTTGGCGATTAATGCACCAGAAAGGATCAACAAGGTATCTCCAGGCAGAAAAGCAGCGGGAAGAACCCCATTTTCCAAAACGATAACAACAAAAAGTACGGTATAAATCACCCAAAGTACTTCGGGGTTGGAGAGTTTTAGGAAATCGTGATCCCAAAGTGCCAATACGATTTCGCGTAGGACTTCCATAATCATTCCTGTATTTGTCTAAATGCGAATTTCTTTATTTATATTACAGGAAAAAATAAGATTGAGTTTGATTTGTTTGGGGTATTCGCTCATCAACCAATAAATTGCAGAAAATATCTCGTATTTTCTGCAATTTGGATCCCTAACCTTTAAATCCGTTCAAAGGCCAATTGCAAATCATCAAGTAAATCTTGTGGGTGCTCAAGGCCAATATGCACACGGAAAAATGTCCCATCATTTGGATGAAAATCATATTGTCTCATACTGAGTAAATCTTCTTTTTGGTAACCTAAAATCAGTGATTCAAATCCACCCCATGAATACCCCATTTTAAAATGTGCTAAATTTTCGATAAAAGTAGCAAATTGTTCAGCGGATAGGCGTGACTTAAGTTGAAAAGAAAATAAGCCATTACAGCCTGAAAAATCACGGATAAAAAACTCATGACCCGGTGAGGTTGGCAAGGCAGGATGAAAAACCTGTTCTACTTCTGGGCGTGCTTGTAGCCAGTTTGCCACTTGTATGCTGTTTTCTTGGTGTTGTTTTAGCCGTGTTGCTAAAGTGTGCAATCCTCGATTGGCCATATAAACGGTATCGGGATCTGCGGTTTGCCCAAGTAGATATGAATTTTCGCGTAAGGTTTCGATGCAGCGCTCATTTGCTACTGCGACTCCTAACATGCCATCAGAATGCCCGTTAATGTATTTTGTGGCGGATTGTATGGAAATATCCACATCGAACAATAATGGTTTGAGTAACACACCTGCCGCCCATGTATTATCAATCATAATAATGATGTCAGGTGATTTATTACGTACAGCTTTCACGATAGCAGGTAAATCATGGACTTCCATGGTTATTGACCCTGGGGATTCTAAAAAAACAATGCGCGTATTCGGCTGAATTAAGTCGGCAATGTCTTCCCCCATTAGTGGATCAAAATAGGTAGTTTCAACATTTAGCTTAGTTAAAATATGGTCGCAAAAATTCTGGGTTGGGTCATAAGCGGAGCCCGTGACGAGGATATGTTCACCCGAAGAAATAAACGATAAGATTGCATTGGTGATGGCGGCAGCACCTGATGGATAAAGCACGGAACCTGCTCCGCCTTCTAATTCAGCCATGGCTTCTTGAAAAGCAAAATGGGTTTGTGTGCCACGGCGACCGTAAAAAAGTACACCATTAGCACGGTGTCGCGTAGCATGACGTTTTTCTTCAAGCGTATCGAAGATGATAGAAGACGCCCGTTGAATTACAGGGTTCACGCCTTTTTGTGTAAATTTAGGGTTTCGGCCAATGTGCACTAATTGGGTTTCTGGTTTTGTGTTTGCCATGCGCTTTCCTTTATCATTTTAAATTTAGCCTACCCAAAGGCGTGGATACTATGAAGTTAAAGCATTCGCAGGGAAATGTAACTTGAGTTTTCTTCAGTATTACAAAGTTCAATTAGTTCCATGGATATAGAAGAAGGGTGGGTTGTATTTATCTATTAAATGCCTTCATTGTATTAATAAGAATAAAGAAGAAATACCCGTGTAATAGACGTGGACTTCATTGTCTAAGAACAAAAAAAATGAAAAAATTCGTGAATACTAATGATAATTACTATCAATTCGCGCTGTCTTTGATATCATCAGCACCGTCTTTTTAAAAGAGATGAACAGCGCGAGTTAAATTTCGCTTTTAAAGGTTAGTCGATGAATGGCACAATCATCGATATGAATTTTTTTATACAACACTAAAAAGAGAGTAAAGGCCAACTGATGCGTAAACTAACAGCTTCTATTCTATTGGCGTTCGGCTTGATGGGCACGGCAATCGCTGAAACTACACCTGCAACAACACCAGCAGCGTCTCAAAATACACCATCGACACCTGCGGCTCCAACTACAACACCAAATACTGAAGCTGCTCCCGTACCTTCTGAGCCTGCAGCAAATACTGCCGTTGTGAATGAAAATATTGAAATTGCGACAGAGGTTCCAACTGGCGGGTTTGATCAAGATTTATCTGTTTGGGGTATGTACCAAAATGCGGATAATGTGGTGAAGACAGTAATGATAGGTCTGGTGATTGCATCCGTCATTACATGGGCACTCTTCTTCTCTAAAGGCCTCGAAATTTTAGTCGCACGTCGTCGTTTAAAGGACGAAACTAATGCGATTGCAGACGTGAAATCCCTTGATGAAGCGGTGAAAATTGCCGAAGGTTTCAAAGGAAACAGTATTACACGAATGCTGCTTAATGAAGCGGTAACAGAAAGAGCGTTATCTGCAAATAGTACCGATTTGTCTGGTACAAAAGAGCGTACGTCATTCCGTCTTGAAAGAGCCGTTGCTGCAATCAGCCGATATATGGGCCGTGGTAATGGTTACTTAGCGACTATCGGTGCGATTTCTCCCTTTGTCGGTTTGTTTGGGACCGTATGGGGTATCATGAATAGCTTTATCGGGATTGCACATTCACAGACCACTAACTTAGCGGTCGTTGCGCCTGGTATTGCAGAGGCACTTCTTGCAACAGCAATTGGCCTTATCGCTGCGATACCTGCAGTTGTAATTTATAACATTTTCGCCAGAATGATTAATAACTACCGTGGTCAGGTAGGGGATGTGGCTGCACAGTCTGCATTATTATTAGGGCGTGATCTTGATCTGGCAAATAGCAAAGCAAGGTAATTATTATGGCAATGCGTTTAGGTGACGAACAAGATGATAGCGGTGAAATGCATGAAATTAACGTGACACCGTTTATCGATGTGATGTTGGTTCTATTGATTATCTTTATGGTCGCGGCACCATTGGCAACAGTTGATATTAAAGTCGACTTACCTGCCTCAACCGCGAAGCCACAGCCACGGCCAGAAAAACCCGTGTTCTTAACGGTTAAAGCTGACAGCCAACTCTTTATTGGCGATCAAGCTGTATCGAAAGAACAGCTTTCTGTAACCCTTGACCAAGCGACAAGTTCAAATAAAGAAACAACGATCTTCTTCCAAGCGGATAAAAGCGTTGATTATGAAACGATGATGGATGTGATGAATACATTACGCCAGTCAGGGTATTTGAAAATTGGCTTAGTTGGGATGGAAGCAACGACTTCTAAATAGTCAGTGTTAACAGCAAAAGCAGACATAACGCGTTTTATCTTTAAGGGTAAAGCGCGTTTTTTATTGATAAAAGCAAACCCCCAAAAAAATTAGCACTGTAGCTATCTGATTTTCCTATTCTATGTTATCTATCCTGCGTAATATCATATTTATTTGTATGATTTAATCATGATTAAGAGGTTTTTATCCTATTTTAACGCTTTTTATTGGTATGTGTTTGAGGGTAAAGGCCTTAATTACATACCAAATACTCCTTTATAGGGTAAGTGGTGTTGAGATAAAGCAAAAAATCAAAAAGTAACATTAAGATAATTGATGTTTGATCGATGTTTTTTCTCTAATTCGAAACGAAATAGTTGAGTCAAGTTGTGTTTTAAGGATGCCTTTTTAACTTAAATATAAGGTCAGCTTCTTTTTTAATGCAATTTTTCATTAAAAATGCAGCTTAATACAGCTTGAAATAGCGGGTATTTAGCTATTCTTGATGCTATTGAATCGGAAAAACATAACCAAAAATAAACCATTATGTTTACATGGTTTTATTAATTATTACTATTTCGGCAATATAATATATATTACCATAGAAATTATATGGATAATTTAAAGGATGAAAATATTGATAAGATGATTGTTTTTTATGGGGAATTTAGGTTTCATAGAAAAATACGTTATTCGGAAATAAAAAAGTGATTATTTTTTTTACAGAAAAAAAATGAAAATTTTATAAAGGTTTTTTATGAAATTGGTTTTTTGAGTGTGAGTTAAATATGCAACTATCATAATAGGAAAACCAAAATTATATAAATATATTTAATTTAAATATAAAATAAATAGTAAATTAGAAATAAATACGTATAAATGTAAATAGTTTGTAATATCTTAACAATAGGTATTTTATTTTGCCATTAATATGTAACATTTT
The DNA here is from genome assembly GCF_019343475.1 of Providencia sp. R33. NCBI lineage: Bacteria > Pseudomonadati > Pseudomonadota > Gammaproteobacteria > Enterobacterales > Morganellaceae > Providencia > Providencia sp. R33. Next base: position 4,463,762 of record NZ_CP072453.1, read on the forward strand.
GATATTTAATGTATTTCTTGTTTAATTTGTACTTTTTAAGTTAAACGAAAAAACACTTGCGCAACCTAAATCTTGGGTTATAATGCAATTAATAACATTTAGAAACACTTTTAAATACTTTATTATATCGAGTTATTTATTTTTAAAATTGACTAATGCTAGGGACCTAATAAAGCCAGTGTTGATTTTCAGTATTATTTTTGAATAAGTGAAAAATCAGGCTTTATATTAAAAATAGATATAATCACGTAATTGGGTAACTCAGATAAAATATTGTGTTTTTAAGCTAACATGAATGTTATTACTGGAGTCAAATGGGCTGACTACAGACTACGCATAGCAAGCGAAGCCGGAAACGGCAATTTCATATTATACTCCTCTATAGATAAAATAAGACTACATTTCCAGCGTTATCATTAAGATAACGCTTTTTTTTATTGGTACATAATGCTGCTTAATGAGTGTGTTTTTTGTACATAAATTGAAGAATTTAAAAAAATGTATAACAAATCAGCGTTAACACCATCACATCATGTATAAAATCAATATATTCTTCAGTTCTATACAAAAGAACTTCACGAAAAAAAATATCAGCGTATGATATTTCCACTTCGCTGTGGGGCATCGATATAACAGATTATAAAGATAATTATACAACGGCGAATCTCTCTGCCAGGATCTGGCGTGAATCAATTGGATGTTACAATGACTTGGTCTGATTTCAAATCTCACTATCTCATCGGTTTTTGGAAGCCTTTACCCGCAGTAATTGCCGCAGGTATTTTATCAACCTACTATTTTGGTTTAACGGGCACATTTTGGGCTGTTACTGGTGAATTTACTCGCTGGGGCGGGCACATTATGCAGCTGTTTGGTGCTCATCCAGAAACTTGGGGTTATTTCAAAGTTATTGGCTTTGAAGGCACACCTCTAGATCGTATTGATGGTGTCATGATTATCGGTATGTTTGCCGGTTGCTTTGCTGCTGCACTTTGGGCAAATAATGTTAAATTACGTATGCCTCAACACCGTATTCGCATTTTCCAAGCTATTCTTGGCGGTATTATTGCAGGGTTTGGTGCGCGTTTAGCAATGGGTTGTAATTTAGCGGCATTCTTTACTGGGATCCCTCAATTTTCTCTGCACGCATGGTATTTTGCTGTTGCAACTGCAGCTGGTTCATATTTTGGCGCTAAGTTTACATTGATGCCAATGTTTAGGATCCCTGTCAAACTGAAAAAAGTCAGTGCGGCATCTCCGTTAACGCAAAATCATGATGTGGCAAAACGACGCTTTAAGTTAGGAATGGTTATTTTCACCCTCGCATTGGCGTGGGGTTTTTATACCTTACTTGACTCTCCAGTGATGGGCTTTGCTATCCTCTGCGGAATTGGCTTTGGTTTATTAATTGAGCGTGCTCAGATTTGTTTTACCTCCGCTTTTCGCGATTTGTGGATCACGGGCCGTACCCATATGGCTAAAGCTATCATTATTGGGATGGCAGTCAGTGCAATCGGTATTTTTAGTTACGTCCAATTAGGCGCGACGCCAAAAATCCTTTGGGCAGGCCCAAATGCCGTTATTGGTGGCTTACTCTTCGGTTTTGGTATTGTCCTTGCTGGTGGCTGTGAAACGGGTTGGATGTACCGCGCAGTGGAAGGGCAGGTCCATTATTGGTGGGTTGGTTTTGGGAATATTATTGGCGCAACCATCCTAGCTTATTATTGGGATGATTTAGGCCCTTGGTTAGCAACCGATTTTGACAAAGTGAATTTACTCGAAACCTTTGGGCCACAAGGTGGCTTGTTGGTGACGTATGCATTATTAGCAGTGGCGTTTGTGCTGATGTTAGTTTGGGAAAAACACTTTTTCCGTAAACGTACACAAAAATCAACACAAGCATCAATGGAGGCAATATGAGTAAAAAAGAAATTATTCCTGATTATCGTTTAGATATGGTCGGGGAACCTTGCCCATATCCAGCGGTAGCGACACTAGAAGCAATGCCATCCCTAAAAAGCGGTGAAATATTAGAAGTGGTGAGTGATTGCCCACAATCAATTAATAATATTCCGTTAGATGCAAAAAACTATGGCTATAAGGTTTTGGATATCCAGCAAGATGGGCCGACGATACGTTATCTTATCCAAAAATAACGGATACCCGTCATACTTTGCGCCGCAGCGTTGTTGACTGCACTCACAGGCTCTAGTCACATACCTATGATTGCTCGTCATATTTCAAGTGGTGGCTTTGTTGGCTTCGTTCGGCTACGTTAGTCACATACTTATGTATGCTCCTAACGTATCCTCACTAGCCGCCTCGCCACCCCATGAACTATTTAGAGCAATGCAATGATTATCATGATGCGGTAATTCATATTTTGATCTAATGGTGGCTATTCGTCTTGCCAGCTCGCAATATCTAAAACTAGCTCACATTCATCATCGATATATCCGCCAGTAGGAATAAACCCCAGCTTTTTATAAAACTCAAATGGGCTTTCTTCCCCTTCACCGCAACTATTATAGAGGCGCGGGTAACCTTTCTTTTTTAGATAACGTATAACTTGGATTAATGCTTCGCGGCCAAAGCCTAATTTTTGATATGGCTCCGCTATCATGAAGCGCCATAGCATAATGCCATCATATTCGAGCTCATCATCATCTAACCCAGAATGCAGCATGATGAACCCAACGGGAGTATCATCTGCATAAATCCCTCTGTACCACGCACAGTCTGAAAATTGCGCCTCTACCATAGAGTAAGCGTTGTCAGCGACCATATTACGTTGCGCTTCACTCAATGTATGACTAAGTAGGCAGATTTCAGAGAAATTATCCGCAGTGACTTTTTGTAAGGTAACTAATGAATTTTCATCCACTTCAGGTTCGATAAGCTCTTTCATGACTATTCCTTCGATAGAATATTGACCAAAACTCCAATAATGGAGGCTGCTATTTATTATTTTTATTTAACAAATTTCAAACTAACGTAAATTTGTTACAGGGTTGTAATTTAATCAACCAGAGATTTCACAACCAGTCAATGACTTAATTGCGGCTATGCAGGCGGGGTCTAAAAAGAAATGGCAACTTACTTTTTAGTGCGTTGCCATCGTGAGATAAGAAAGGTAATTCAAGAAGCGTTAGTGTTCTGCTTCGCCACCCAGAACATCAATCAAGCGAGCGATTAAGGCGCTCAGTTCGCTTGTCATTAGCACATAATCTGCATCAAATTTTTGTGCATAATCTTCTTTACCAATGTCATCATTTTGGTCTTTTAATGTATCACTGAATTTAAGTCGTTTTAGCGAACCATCATCAGATAGCATAAATTGGATACGTTCTTCCCAATCTAAAGCGAGTTTCGTGACGAGCTTACCTGCTTCAATATGGGTCGCAATTTCATCAGAGATCAGATCTTGCTTCTTACAGCGAATAATTCCGCCTTCTTCTAAGATAGCTTTTAGCTCCGCTTCATCCATCACAGCAAAGCCTTGAGGAAGTGAACCTGAACGGATCCACTCGGTGAGAGTGAGTTCAATTGGGTCTTTGAATGTGAGAGGAACGACAGGCAGGGAGCCTAAGCTCTTGCGTAATAAGGCTAAATTATCTTCAGCACGTTTCGCGCTTGCCGCATCCACAATAATGAGTTGATTGACGGTATCAATCCAAATATAGGTTTTGCTAAATTTACTGAATGCGCGAGGTAGTAAGGTGTGCACGACCTCATCTTTTAAGGCGTCTTTTTCAGTTTTTTTAAGTTTGCGGCCTTGGTCTGCTTCGAGTTTTTCAATTTTGTCCTGTACTTCTTGCTTGATGACAGGAGATGGCAGCATTTTTTCTTCTTTTTTAGCACAAATTAGAATTTGGTTGCCAGCTGCATGGGTTAAGGCATCGGCACCATTCATCGGCGCGACCCAACCTGTTTGCATCATGTCTTGGCTGCCACAAGGGTGATAGGCAAGTGCGGCAAGTTGTTTTTCCAGATCATCTGCAGAGAGTGCCAAATCCCGATTCAGGCGATAGACTAATATATTCTTGAACCACATGAAAAACCTACCTTTGTTGATAAATAGCCAGTTAGAGCAGGGGGCTATGATAACGAATTGTCGGTTATTAAGCGAAAAAAATATATTTAGCCTAAGGTGCCTATTAAGGAAGTTCAGTGATCCCTCAGTTTTTATCTCTTATACTTGAAAAAAGCGCCCTAGGCAGGTCATGATGGGAAGATAAACAATAGAATCAAAGAGAGCAGCGCAATGAGAATAGGAATTGACCTTGGTGGCACGAAAATTGAAGTGATTGCATTAGATGACGATGGTGAAACCTTGTTTCGTAAGCGTGTTTCAACACCTAAAGGTGACTATATTGCAACACTCAATGCTATCGCCGGCTTAGTGAATGATGCAGAAACAGCAACAGGGCAAACGGGCAGCGTGGGGGTAGGGATCCCCGGAACCTTATCTCCTGTGACTGGAAAAGTGAAAAATGCCAACTCAACATGGCTGAATGGCCAATTTTTTGATGCCGATTTAAGCAAGTTATTAGGGCGTGGCGTTAAAATTGCTAACGATGCCAACTGTTTAGCTGTATCTGAAGCGGTAGATGGTGCAGGTGCAGGGAAAAAAGTCGTCTTTGCGGTGATAATAGGAACAGGCTGTGGTGCAGGTATTGCACTCGATGGTCAAGTGCACTCAGGAGGAAACGGTGTCGCAGGGGAATGGGGACATAATCCATTACCTTGGCAAGATGATAGCGACAGGCAGTTCCTATCAAATGAACACTGCTATTGCGGCTTAACTGGTTGCACAGAGCTGTTCGTCTCAGGAACAGGCTTTATGGCCGATTACGCAAAGTTATCAGGCGAGAAAAAAATCGGCACAGATATCGTTAAACTGGCGCAAGAAGGAGATAGATTTGCCAAAATAGCGATGGATAATTATTTGAATCGATTAGCTAAAGCATTAGGGCAAGCAATTAATATGCTCGATCCAGATGTCATCGTGTTAGGGGGCGGCATGAGTAATGTGGATTGCTTGTATGAAGAGCTGCCAACACGAATTCGTCAATGGGTATTTGGGCGAGAGTGTGATACTCCCATTCGTAAAGCGGTGCATGGAGATTCGAGCGGGGTACGTGGCGCGGCTTGGCTATTTTCGTCCTAATTTACGCTGTGGCGGTGTTGGCTGCACTCGGCTACTCAGGTCACATACTTGTGTATGTTCCCTGAGCTATCCTCCTTTGCCGCCTAGCCACAACGTAGATTAGTTAGAAAATAATAGAAATCTCTATTTATTTACGTTGTGGTAGTGTCGTTAGCACTCGGCTCCTCATTTTTTCGTCATACTTCAAGCTGTAGCTGCGTTGGCTTCATTCAGCCACCCTAGTCACATACTTGTGTATGCTCTTAGGGATGTCTTCATTTTGCCGCCTTGCCACAACTCGAATTATTTAGAAAAAAGTGTGTATGTAATGGATAACTAGTTAGAAAATAATAAGAGTTTATCGTTGTTCTCATTCACGCAGTGGCGTTGTAGTTACTCGCTACTTATTTTTTCGTCATACTTCAAGCTGTGGCTGCGTTGGCTTCATTCAGCCACCCTAGTCACATACTTGTATATGCTCTTAGGGATGTCTTCATTTTGCCGCTTTGCCACAACTCGAATTATTTAGAAAAAAGTGTGTATGTAATGGATAACTAGTTAGAAAATAATAAGAGTTTATCGTTGTTCTCATTCACGCAGTGGCGTTGTAGTTACTCGCTACTTATTTTTTCGTCATACTTCAAGCTGTGGCTGCGTTGGCTTCATTCGGCCACCTTAGTCACATACTTGAGTATGCTCCTATTTTTTCGTCATACTTCAAGCTGTGGCTGCGTTGGCTTCATTCAGCCACCCTAGTCACATACTTGTGTATGCTCCTAGGGATGTCTTCATTTTGCCGCCTTGCCACAACTCGAATTATTTAGAAAAAGGGGCGCATGTAATAAAAATCGATAAAAAATAAAGTATTAGTTTTCATGTTTAAATAATCACCCTTTGTTACTCAAATTAAATTTATATTAATTAAAAAATAAAATAATAAGTATGTTTATAAAACAAAAAATTTGAGTTAAATAAATTCTCTAATACTAAGTGATATAAATCACAATTCTTTTTTTCCTACGAAAATTATTCACAAAACATTTAAAAAATAATTTCAGTTATTTGGCGTGAATTTGTCATGAATAATTCATTTTTGTGACAGATATAAAAATCAGACTCAATAAAAAGATGAAAACCGTGATTTAGTCACAAAAAATGGTTACTGTTTGCAGTGTATTATCATTAAAAATTGACGCCATGCACATTGTGTAAAATATTAATGCCATTTTTGTTGGTTATTTGTTCAATGGCATAAGGTGTGTATGCGGATTCGAGAGGCAATTTTCTCTCAATAAAGGCAACTAAGGGGATCAAATGAATAAAGTATTGAAGCTCTCAACACTTGCTATGTTAGTCGCATTTAATGCGAACGCAGCAACGGTTGATTTACGTGTTATGGAAACATCTGACGTTCACAGTAACCTTGTAGACTTCGACTATTATAAAGATAAGCCAACAGAACAGTTTGGTTATGTTCGTACTGCGACGTTAATTAAAGCAGCGAAGCAAGAAGCGACTAACTCTGTATTAGTGGATAATGGAGACTTAATCCAAGGTAGCCCACTGGCTGACTATATCGTTGGTGAAGGCCTAAAAGATGGCGAATCTCACCCAGCACACAAGCTGTTGAATACAATGGGTTATACCGTAGGTAACTTTGGTAACCATGAGTTTAACTTTGGATTAGATTTCCTGCATAAAGCTATTGATGGGGCAAAATTCCCATATATCAATGCTAATATTATTGATGCAAAAACCGGTAAAAACTACTTTAACCCATACATTATTGTTGATACTCCAGTTAAAGATAGAGATGGAAAAACACATACAATTAAAGTGGGCTACATCGGTTTCGTTCCACCACAAATTCTTATTTGGGACAAACCAAATTTAGAAGGCAAAGTTTTAGTTAACGATATTACTGAAACAGCGAAAAAATTTGTGCCACAAATGAAAAAAGAGGGCGCTGACTTAGTTGTTGCAATTCCTCACTCTGGCTTCTCTCAAGAACCTTACAAGGCAATGGCGGAAAACTCCGTGTATTATCTCAGTGAAGTTCCGGGGATTGATGCAATTATGTTTGGCCACTCACACGGTGTATTCCCAAGCAAAGATTTTAGTGATATCAAAGGTGTTGATATTGCGAAAGGAACGGTCAATGGCGTTCCTGCTGTTATGCCAGGTCAATGGGGTGACCACTTAGGGGTTGTCGATTTAGTGGTAAGCAATGATGATGGTGCATGGAAAGTGGTTGATGCAACGGCTCATGCACGTCCGGTTTATGACAAGCCAAATAAAAAAGCCCTTGTTGAACGTGATGGCGATTTGGCAAAAATCATCGAAAAAGAGCACCAAGATACTCGTAAGTTTGTGGGTAAACATATTGGTAAAGCCTCTGAAAATATGTACAGTTTCTTAGCACTGGTGCAAAGCGATCCTACTGTACAAATCGTTAATGATGCACAAATCGACTACACCAAAAACTTCATTCAAGGTGACCCTGATCTGGCTGATTTACCTGTATTAGCTGCGGCAGCACCGTTTAAAGCGGGTGGTCGTAAGAACTCACCAACAGAATTTATTGAAGTTGAAAAAGGTGACTTAACGTTCCGTAATGCGGCGGATCTCTACTTATATCCAAACACATTGGTTGTGGTTAAAGCAACGGGTGCTGATGTCGTTGAATGGTTGGAGTGTTCTGCGGGCATGTATAACCAAATCGACCCACAATCAACGGCGCCACAAAGCTTATTGAACTGGAGCGGTTTCAGAACCTATAACTTCGACACAATTAGTGGTGTGAATTACCAAATCGACCTGACTCAGCCAGCAAAATATGATGTTGATTGCCAAACAGTAAATAAAGATGCTAACCGAATCAAAAATGTCACTTACCAAGGTAAGCCGATTGATCCAAAAGCGACTTTCTTAGTGGCAACCAACAACTACCGTGGTTATGGCGGTAAATTTGCAGGGACAGGTGATAGTAATGTTGCATTTGCTTCCCCAGATGAAAACCGTTCAATTTTAGCGGCTTACATTGCAAAAGTGTCTAAAGAAAAAGGTGAAATCTCGACTAAAGCGGCAAATAACTGGTCATTTACACCGATTAAGACAGACAAAAAACTGGATGTTCGCTTTGAAACCGCACCAAGTGAAAAAGCAGCTAACTTTATTAAAGAAAATGCACAGTATCCAATGAAAAAAGTGGGCACGGATGAAATTGGCTTCGCTATCTATCAAGTCGATTTAACAGCTAAGTAAGCATTTCCATTTTTATTGAAGTTATCGTGAGCCTGCCCAATTGGGTGGGCTTTTTTATACCTAAAAATGAGAAAGAAATGGGGATGAGATATTTTGTGATAAATAAATAACGCTCGGCGCATTTAACTAGCAACTTACTAAACACGACGAGCGGTTATTGATTTTTGATGATTAATAAACTATTCATAAAACACATTCAACATAGGTAATTTACTAAACTTATCATATTCAACTTTAACATATTCAGATTCTATTTTTTTACCATTTTTTAAAGAGCCCGTTATTGAAATATCCTTACCGTTTCGGTAGCACATAACATTGACACGTTCTTGGTTGTTGGCATTGATAACACATTGTGGTTCATACACTGAACCTGTAAATGTGATTGTCCCTCCTGATGAGTTATTACTTGCATAGGTGAAAGAACAACTTGAAATGATTATAGCAACTACAGATGTTAGTAAAGATAAACGTTTCATAGTCCACCTCCGGAATAACACTGAGAACAGTGTTTTTTTGTCTTCACTTTTAGTGTAGTTCAATTATTGATAATGCAAACTAAATTTTGAAAATATACTTAGATTTTAGTGTTAAAGTGGTTTAATTCATTGATAAACATCAAGATTTATTTGATGTTTATATCATTCGATTGATTGTTAATCATTAATTTTTTGTGAATGAATAACAAATAGGGAAAGTGTGAAATTATCTTTTTATTTAAGTTAAATTTAATTTGTAAATATGTTTTTTGAATCTTTTGTTACGTTAAATAAATTTTAAATAATAACGTATTTCGTGATTTTATTTTTTTAATAGAGGTCATCGTTAGTGATGATTTATTTTGAGAGGGTTTTTGGAAAATGGTTGAAATAAAAATGCCCTTATAAAGATTTTCATAAGGGCATTTCTTTTAAAATCTTACAGTTTCATTTTATTTGAAAACTTTGAAACGCACATCATCATCCATAAAGGCTTTATCGCCCGCTGGTGAATTAATTGAACCAAATACCATTTGAGCACGTAATATCCAATTTGCAGGAATGTTCCACGTTTTTTGTACGTCATTATCTACTAGTGGATTATAGTGCTGTAATGAAGCACCAATATTTTCTTGAGATAACGCAGTCCACACGGCAAATTGTGCAATCCCGCTTGCTTGTTCAGACCAAATAGGGAAGTTATCTGCATATAAAGGGAATTGCTCTTGCAAACCTTTTACAATGTCTTGGTCTTCAAAAAACAGAATAGAACCTGCACCTGCGGCAAAACTATCAATTTTTTGTTCTGTAGCAGCAAAGGCTTGCTCAGGGACAATTTTGCGTAGAGCTTCTTTGGTCATATTCCATAATTTCTTATGTTCAGCACCGAACAAAATGACCACACGTGAAGTTTGTGAGTTAAACGACGATGGTGAGTGTTTTACGGCTTCTTTAATTAGTTTTGTAACGTGTTCTTCAGATACAGGCAAAGCATCGCCGAGGTTATAAATAGTACGACGATTTTTAATCATTTCGATAAATGCGTTAGACATTTTAGTCTCCTAGATCTTCATTAGCGCACGGCATTTTATAGAATCTATCTTAGAAGCCGCAGTTCGTTTCAATGGTTACTACTATAGCGGGGGAAAGTTAAAATCATAGAAAAAAAATTTAACCGTAAGGTTCAAAATTTTACACTAAGATTGAATTTTTTAAATGGATAATAAATTCAATTGGTTACTGTTATTTATTTGTGGTTTTTAATTTTTGATTATTCAAAATAGGACATTATGCATAAAATGGATAGAAAAAAATTGAGGGTGTTAAGGGGCGAGGGATGTATCAGTTAAAGGGTCTAGCGGGGGCGTAATCCCGCTAGACAAGAATGATAACCAGTTTTACTTAATCGAGTTCATTAACATCTTTGGTAATTTCAATTTTAGTCCCACCAAAGTTATCAATGATATATTTTCTGACAGTTTCAGTGTGGTATAACTGCGATAATTTTGCAAATTTAGGGTCGTCTTTATTATCTGTTTTTACGACTAATAAATTAATATTATTTTTAATGGAATCATCATGTTGCTCTCTAAATAAAGAGTCATTTAATACATTGAGCCCACCCTCTTGTGCAGCGGTATTACCAATGACGGCAATATCAACATCAGGCAAAGCTCTTGGGCCATGAGCGTACTTTATTTGTCTAAATACCAAGTCTTTTGGATTGGAAATAATATCATTGGTAGAACCAGTTGCCTGGTTAAATCCTGGTTTTAGTGTGATTAACTGGGCTTTTTCAAGTAATTTTAGGGCTCGTATATGGTTAGCGGCATCATTGGGAATGGCCACAATGGCTTGTTTCGGTAAATCTGCAAGGTTTTTATGTTTTACCGAATAAACTCCCATTGGTTCAAAATAGGTGGTAGAAATGGCGGTGAGTTTATTATTATGGCTTTTATTAAAATCTTTTAAAAACCCCCAGGACTGAAATGCATTTACATCAACATCTCCATCAATTGTGGCAACATTAAGGGTGATCCCGTCATCAATGATTTTGACATCAATATCTAAGTTTGCTTCTTTCGCACTTGGAGACTGCGCAATAAACTTCCATATATCGGCATCACTGCCATGACTGCCAATAATAATTTTTTGTGATGCTTCCCCTTGTTGTTTTGAAATTTCGGTTGAATTTTCCTCTTGTGAACAAGCGGTTAGCGTAAAAAATGACAAAGCTAATAATAATGCAGGTATTTTTTTCATTTGATTATCTCTAATAATTTGTTGTCGGTGATATCTAATCAAACAAAAATGACTTTTTGTAAATAATATTTTATTTACCCTTTAAGATTTTAGTTATATACGGAAAATACACGTAGTCTCATTCAAAATTGTTATATCGATATAGTTTTAAATTATTTTTAGCAATATTTATTGTGGTATTTAATCAGTTATTAAATATAAATGTGAAAATTCTTCATCATCTAAAAAATAATTTAAAAGGTTGAATAATTATGTCTTTAACACAATTGCCTATTATTGATTTAAGTGAACTCGATAACCCTGAAACCAGAGATGATTTTTATAAAAAACTGCGTTTTATCGCCCGTGAAATTGGCTTTTTTTATTTAGTAGGTCATAACATTACACCAGAGTCTCGCGAGCAACTTTTGACCACGACAAAACAATTTTTTGCCTTACCAAAGACAGAAAAAGAAACAATTTCGATGGAGCATTCACGGCATTTTCGTGGCTATACTGCCTCAACAGAGGAAAGCACACGAAACCAGCCTGATTACCGTGAACAAATTGATATTGGCGAAGAATTACCCGCACTCAAACTGACAGAAAATGACCCCATTTGGTTTAATTTACATGGACCAAACCAATGGCCTCAGGCTTTACCAGCGCTAAAAGAACAAGCGCTTGCATGGCAAAGTGACATGCGTGCGATAGCGGTGAAACTCATTAAAGCCTTCTTGGTAGCGTTAGACCTCCCTGAAAACAGTTTTGAGCATATTATTGCCGAACCCGCTCAGCATTTACTGAAACTTATTCACTATCCCGCGAGAGAAGATAATAACGATGGAGAACAGGGCGTTGGCGCTCATAAAGATGCAGGTATTTTGACCCTATTATGGCAAGACAACAGTGGTGGTCTGCAAGTTGAGACGGATAATGGCTGGATTGACGTCGCGCCACTGGAAAATGCATTTGTGGTGAATATTGGTGAGGTTTTTGAATTAGCGACGAATGGATATTTGCGTGCAAACGTACACCAAGTGGTGAGAAAGAAAAATAGCGATTCCCGTTATTCTATTGCTTATTTTATTACCCCAAGTGTTTTTGCTGATGAAGTACCATTATTAACCTTACCGAGTTATTTAGCGCAGCAAGCTTTAGGGCCAGATAGCGATCCTCTCAATCCGTTATTTACTAACTTAGGAAAAAATGTGATTAAAGGCCGTTTACGTTCACATTTAGCGGTAACACGCAGATTTTACCCTACGGAATATGCGCAAATAATAAATAACAGTAATATCCTATAACGAATAGAATGAATTGATATTGATAAAAAAAATCAGTTGGAGCCAAGTATGTCAGATCAAAGTTATAAAAAGGGCTTAAATGGAAAGGCATTATCGCCTGAAACCTTGATGATGAGTTATGGGTATGACCCACAACTTTCAGAGGGGTCGATTAAGCCACCCGTTTTTCTGACGTCAACGTTTGTATTTAAAACGGCTCAGGAAGGAAAAGACTTCTTTAATTTAGTCAGTGGGCGCACACAAGCACCAAGTGGCCAGAAACAAGGGCTTGTCTATTCTCGGTTTAATCACCCAAACAGTGAAATTGTTGAAGATAGATTGGCGTTGTACGAGGGGGCACAAAGCGCTGCACTATTTTCATCAGGAATGTCAGCGATTACGACTTGCTTGATGGCTGTGTTGCAACCTGGGGATGTATTGCTGCACTCACAACCTCTTTATGGCGGAACAGAAACCTTGTTTCTCAATACGTTAAAGCGATTTGGGATTACGTCAGTGCCTTTCCAAAACGGCTGTGATTTAGCGGCCGTCTTAGATGTAGCAAACAGTGTCGAACAAGGTCAAAAAATTGCGGCAATTTATATTGAAACGCCGTCAAACCCGTTAAATACATTGGTTGATATTGAATTACTCAGCCAAGCAGCAAAACAAATTGGTCAAAAACAAGGTGGGGAAGCGCCATTACTGATTTGTGATAATACGTTGTTGGGCCCTGTATTTCAAAAGCCGCTTGCTTTAGGTGCAGACTTAAGTGTGTACTCACTAACTAAATATGTGGGTGGGCATTCAGACTTAGTGGCTGGGGCGGTTGCAGGCAGCCATGAGTTGGTGAAAAAAGTTAAAGCACAACGTAATGCTATTGGAACGCAATTAGATCCGCATTCAAGCTGGATGTTAGGGCGTTCTTTGGAAACGTTGCAATTACGAATGGAACGAGCGAATGACAGCGCTCAAACATTGGCTGAGTTTCTACATCAGCACCCAAAAGTGAGCAAAGTGCATTTCCCTGCATTTTTTCCGAAAGACAGTGTGGAATACCAAGTTTATCAAAAGCAATGTACTGGAGCGGGCTCCACTTTCTCGATTAATGTAGGAAATAACGAAGCGGATGCGTTTCGCTTTTTAGATAACCTCGCGATTTTTAAACTTGCGGTGAGCTTGGGGGGAACGGAATCATTAGCAAGTCACCCAGCATCGACAACGCACTCAGGTGTTGCACAAGCGGTACGTGAGAAAATTGGGATCAGTGATAACTTAGTGCGTTTATCTATTGGTATTGAGAATGTAAACGACCTAAAACATGCATTAGAACTCGCATTAGACGCCATCTAAGTGCTCAATGTTCTGGAGAGGAAGCGGTTTATTCCTCTCCAGCCTCTTGATTAATTGAGTCGATATTGAGGTGGAAGCTCGCTAAAACCTAGCCCATTGGCTTTTTTCACGTTAATCTGCACTGGAATTCGTTCTTTCATTGCTTCCACATGGCTGATAACGCCAATCATTTTGCCAGATGCATTCAGGCTCTCAAGGGCATCAAGGGCAATATCGAGCGTTTCGGCATCCAAAGTGCCAAATCCTTCATCTAAAAATAGTGACTCTAGTTGTGTGCGGTTGCTGACCATGTCAGAAAGTGCCAGTGCTAATGCTAAACTGACGAGGAAGCTTTCCCCTCCAGATAACGTTTTGATATCCCTAACTGAGTCTGCTTGCCAGCTATCGATAACTTGCAACTCTAAGTTAGCTTGATGGCTACGTTGCAATATATAGCGACCATGCAGTTTATCGAGCTGTTGGTTGGCTAACGTCACCAAACAATCTAGAGTTAGGCCCTGTGCATAACGGCGGAATTTGTCCCCTTCAGCGGAACCAATTAAAGCGTTTAAATAACTCCAATCGTCGTAACTGAGTTGGCTTTTTTCTATTTCTTGCAGTAAATCCTGTTGTTGGTGGCGCTGTTGTTTATCGGTATCTAATCGATTAATAATTTGCCCTTGCTGCTGGTTGTGTTGTTTGATTTCTTCGTCGAGTGCGGTGACAACTTCCTGTAATTGTGCCTCAGACAGTGGCGAAAAATCTGTGGTGCGTTGCTGATTAAGGGCTTCGAGTGATTGTAAGCCTTCTTGATGACGAGTCTCGCATTGCAATAGTTTTTGGCTTACTCCTTGTTTTAACGCTTCTAATTGTTGTTTTTCCTCAAGGGTTAATAGGGCCTCAAGGAAGATTTGTTGTGTGCTAAATGGGCTTTTTGCCAGTGCATCGTTAAATTGACCCTGCACTTGTTGATGTTCGAATGTGGTTTTATTGATCGCTTCGATGATTTCTTGCAAGCTACCAGTCAGTGAGGCAATTGTTTTATCAATTTCATTAAGCTGCTTACTGAGTTGCTCTTGGGCTTGTGAAAGCACTTCTTGTCGAGTGTTAAGCTGTTGAATAAATTGAGGGACTGTTAACCCTGAAAGCAGTGTTTTGCGTTCAGCTGTTTTTTGTTCAAAGGTAATATTTGCCTGCTGAAACTGCGTTTTTTCCTTCTCAAGTTGCTGATTAAGTTGGTTTAACTGTTCATTTTCAGATTTAAGCGTGGCGCTCGATACCTCGATTTTTTGGCTTAGGGTTTGTGCTGTTGTTTTTTGAGTATTGTAAAATTCACTACGTTGAGTGATGCCACCCAACCATTCATCAAAGTTTTCACTTTCAGGTAACGTCAGTTCAAAAATGGCTAAAGCTGCTTGAAGTTGCTCAGTTTGTTCATTTTTGCGTTGCTGCAACTGAGCCAATTCTTTTTGCGATTCATCAAATAATTGAGTTTGATATTTTAATCGCTCTTCAATGAGTAAAAGGTCAGCTTGTTGTTGATTTAGATAGGTTTGCTGTTCATGCTGTAACTGCCTAGCCTGCTGATAATCACGTTCCAATACCGTAAATTCATTGATAATTTTTTGTTGTTCTGCGAGCTTAGCGGTGAGTTCATTGATAAATGCAGTGACGGCCTGTTCGCTCTGAGCTAATTCAGGGGTAAGTGCTTGCTCACATGTTGTTTTCCAGTTGTGATTTAAGCTATCTAGGTGTGCGGTGGCTTGCTGCAATTGCTGCTCTTGCTCTTTTTGGCGCAGTTGCTGTGTCTCTGATAGCGTGGTTAGTTTTGCCTGTTGCTGTTTAAGGTGATCAAGTTGCTCAGTTAAGTGAATGAGCTGTTGCTGTGTTTCGCTCAAATGAATGGATTGATATGCCTGTACGGCAGGGTGCTCGGTTGAACCGCATAATGGGCACGGTTTCCCTGAAACGAGTTGCTGGCGTTCTCGCTCCAAACTGACGATTTTCTGTTCTAATTGGAGCTTTTCATTGGTGAGTTTGATGCGTGGCGCTAACTCGTTGATTTGATATTCAGCCAGTTCACATTCTTTTTGCGTTTGAGAACTCTGTTTTTGTAAATCAGTGTGTTGCCGAATTTGTTGTTGTAATTGTGCCTGTGTAGCAAGAGACTGGGATAGCATTAACGGCAAAAGGTTGGCATGCTGTAAACGTGTTTGTAGTTGCTCAATTTGTTGATTAACAAAATAAATATCATATTTTTCTTGATTATTTCTGTATTGTTGTTCTTGTTGTTTAAACGCAAGAGTGTGCTTTTCTAAAGCAGAGCGAGTTTGTGTAAGTTCTGTTGTGCGTTTTTGTTTATCCGCTTGTAACTGTTCAATTTCGTTTGAGCAATTTTTCTGTTTTTGTAGAAGGTTATTGAGCTTGTCTGTCAGTTCAAAAATAAAGCGCCCTTGCTGCTTCCAGCCCCCTATTTGAGCACTAATCTGTGCATCTTTTTGCTTTTCTTCTAAGAAGACATTTAGCTGATGAAGTTGACTATTAGCCTGCTGAATTTGGTTTTGTGTTTCATTCACCCATTGTTGTTTTTGCTCAAAAATCGCCTGTTTTTCTGCTATTTGTTGTTTTAATTCATGTTGCTGCTGCGTTAACTGCAAAATTTGGTTATCGAGAGGACGAACAGTTTCATCAATCAGTTGGTTTTGTTGTTTTACAAAATCAATGTGTTTGCGGTAATCATCCTGAGATTGAATGAATGTAGCTTGTAGTGGCGTTCTCTTGGCCTGTTGTTTTTCCAGATTGAGTTGCAACTGCTGTTGTTTTTCTGTGTATTCAGTGAGTTGCCGCTGTAGGCGTTCAATGTTCTGCCAAAGAGGGCGTAGGGATTCCGCAGGCTCGCCATCAGATAATTTTTTTAGTTGAGGTTGCACCGCTTGGTATTCAGACTGTGCATTTTTGAGTTCATTATCAAGGGATTGTACCCGCAGTGTGAGCAGACGGTGTTGTTGCCACCAATTGAGTTCCTGTTGGTGCTGCGCGCGTTTTTGTTTTATTTCAGTTTCTTGTTTTTGCAGCGTATTTTGTTGTTCTATTAGCTCTTGGTGTTCGGATTCCGTGAGTAAATTAATGCTTTGTGCTCTGGCTTTTAGCAGGTCTAAATCTGTTTTTGCTTGCTTGTGCTGATTAAAAATATATTTGGAGATTTGGCTATAAATTTCTGTGCCTGTAATTTCTTCAAGCAGGTCTGCACGCTCTTTCTCTGAGGCATTTAAAAAAGCCGCAAAATCCCCTTGTGATAACAAAATTGATTTTGTAAAACGACCGAAATCTAACCCTGTAATTTTGGCAATTTGGTCGCGAATTTCAGAGACCTTAACGGTAATTATTTTACCATCAGCGACTTGGGCTAGCTCGGCTTTTTGTGATTGCAAGTTGCCATCGGGTTTATTACCTGCACGGCGCTGGCTCCAAAATGCGCGATAGGCCGTACCTTTGACTTCAAATTCCACTTCAGCAAGGCAGTCACCTGTGTGGCGGGTCATCAATTCATTTTGGCTGGCGGAAATTGAATCTAACCGTGGTGTACGGTGATATAACGCGAGGCAAATGGCATCCAATAAGGTGGTTTTTCCTGCCCCTGTGGCGCCAGTGATGGCAAATAACCCCTGACTAGCAAACGGCTCTTGCGTAAAGTCGATTTTCCATTCACCTTTGAGAGAGTTAATGTTTTTTAGGCGTAAGCTTAAGATTTTCATGTCAATTACCCTTGCTCGTGGCGTAAAGCGTCATAGGATTGCTGGAAAAGTTGGGTTAGACGCTGTTCACGTTCAGGGTCTTCAAGGGTTTCTTCACTCAGGCGGCGTAAGAAAACCTCTTCTACGGTGAGTTCATTCAGAGTTTCATTCGCTAACGCAAGGTTTTGCCCTTGTTTTTGTTTTCTTGCACGGCGCAGTAACACAACTTCAACGGGAAGGTTTTGTGTGAGTGTTTCGATGCGCTGCTGAATATCAGCCAGATAGTCTTGAGAAGCCACCTCGATATCTAACCAAACCGCATTTTCGCCTTGGTAGTCCTGCCATACACTAAGTTGTTGCTCTATCTCTTTTAACGAGCCTTTAAGCGTTTGTAAAGGCTGAAAAATAGGGATCGCTAACGGGGTGATTTCGGTTAATTCGCTACCTGTAAATTCAACTAAACAGACACTTTTTTGTTGGGCGGTTTCATCAAAACTGAGGGCAATAGGGGAGCCGCAATAGCGAATATATTCTTTTCCACCAATCACTTGAGGGCGATGAATATGGCCAAGCGCAATATAATCCGCAGGGGGAAATGCCCCTGAAGGGAAGGCTTCTAATGTGCCGATATAAATATCGCGTACGGAATCGGTGAGTTCCGCGCCAATCACCGTTAAATGCCCGGTGGCAATAATTGGGATATCCAGACCGAGCATTACCCGTTGCTCTAGGGCAAGTAGGTAGCTGGCTTGGTAATGATCATGAATGGCAGTTTGAAGTGAAAGTTGTTTTTCTTCAATACTTTGCCCTGCAACACTTAGTTGGATATCCCGAGGTCGTAAAAAAGGAATTGCACACACAAGGCCAATGGGTTGCGCTTGTTTATTGTGCAGAGTGATAACATTCGGCTCACTGCCAGAGGTGACCACTTGAGTATTGAGGTAGCTTAATAGTGAGCTTGATTCATTCAGAACAGAGACGGAATCGTGGTTTCCGCTCAAAATGACCAACTGGCAACCCGTTTTTTGCAAATCTACAATAAATTTATTATATAACTCACGGGCATAGCTTGGGGGGGACCCAGTATCGAAAATATCCCCTGCCACAATGACGGCATCAACGTGATGAATTTCGACTTGGTTCACTAGCCAATTTAAAAAGTGTTGGTGCTCAGGCGCACGGCTTTTGGTAAAAAAGTATTGGCCAAGATGCCAGTCAGAGGTGTGAATAATGCGCATGAGCCATCAGTTCCTGTCTTCAATAAAGGGCATAAATTACTGCTATCCAGTATACCTTATCCTATCAAAACCTCGTGTTTTTCTCGTGTTATGGCGGAATTATTTCACTTAGATGACATTTACCCGCTAATATAAGGAGAAATATTTGATTTGCGAATAGACATTCATAATTCTGTCATAAAAGTGACGCATAATGCGTTCACATTAACAATGTCTTCTTATTTACAGGAACAATCATGGCAAGACGCATTCTAGTGGTTGAAGATGAAGCGCCCATCCGAGAAATGGTTTGTTTTGTATTAGAACAGAATGGTTTCCAGCCGATTGAAGCTGATGATTATGACAGCGCAATTGCACAGTTAGTCGACCCTCTGCCCGATTTAGTGTTACTAGATTGGATGATCCCCGGTGGTTCAGGGCTCCAAGTGATTAAACATATGAAGCGAGATAGCGCCACTCGCGATGTCCCTGTGATGATGTTAACCGCTCGTGGGGAAGAAGAAGACCGCGTGAAAGGCCTCGAGGTCGGTGCAGATGATTATTTGATTAAGCCGTTTTCCCCGAAAGAATTAATTGCTCGTGTGAAAGCGATTCTCCGTCGTATCTCGCCAATGTCGACAGAAGATATCATCGAAATGAATGGGTTAACCTTAGACCCAACCTCCCACCGAGTGACCAGTAACGAAACCCCAATTGATATGGGACCAACGGAATATAAACTTCTGCATTTCTTTATGACGCACCCTGAACGTGTTTACAGCCGTGAACAGCTCTTGAATTATGTGTGGGGCGCGAACGTTTATGTTGAAGATAGAACGGTGGATGTACACATTCGGCGTTTAAGAAAGGCGCTAGAAACTGAAGGTCATGATAAAATGGTGCAAACAGTACGCGGTACGGGCTACCGTTTCTCTGTTCGTTATTAACGACAAATTAGGGAGAGACATGCGTGCTTGAACGCTTATCGATTAAACAGCTGATTTGGGGGCTGTTTTTATTTATTTTACCGGCGCTGATTTTGTCCGTTTTTATCGGGCACTTGCCTTGGCTGCTAGTGGTTTCATTACTGGCCGCTTTAGTGTGGCATGCATATAACTTGCTGAAATTGTCTTATTGGCTTTGGCTGGATAAAAGCATGTTACCACCTGAGGGGCGAGGGGGCTGGGAGCCGATATTTTACGGTATTTACCAGATGCAGCAACGCAACCGTAAACGTCGCCGCGAATTAGGGCAACTCATTAAGCGCTTTCGCAGTGGGGCTGAATCCTTACCTGATGCTGTCGTGATGATGACCACTGAGGGCAATATTTTCTGGTGTAATCGCCATGCGCAGGCGTTGTTAGGTTTTCGCTGGCCAGAGGATAACGGCCAACATATTTTCAATCTACTGCGTTACCCTGATTTTAGCCGCTATTTTTCAATCAAAAGCTATGACCAAGCATTAACCATTGAGCTTAATAGCGGGGAAATCGTTGAGTTTCGTATTTTGCCTTATACAGAAGGGCAGTTATTGATGGTGGCGCGAGATGTCACTGAAAAACGCCGGTTGGAGAAAGCGCGTAGGGATTTTTTTGCCAATGTGAGCCATGAACTACGCACGCCACTTACCGTTATTCAGGGGTATCTTGAGGTGATGGATGACCAAGAAGGTATGCCTGCCGTCAATAAAAAAGCGCTGAATGTGATGCAAGAGCAAGCTCATCGAATGGACAATTTGGTCAAGCAGCTTTTGCAGTTATCACGTATCGAAATTGCCCCGCAAATCAATCTTGATGAACAGGTGAACATTCCCGTGATCCTCAAAATGATTGAGCAAGAAGCGCTAAGCTTAAGCCAAGGTCGCCAGCAATTTGAGTTTAACATCGATGAATCATTGCGGGTACATGGCAATGAAGAGCAACTACGCAGTGCGGTGGCGAACTTAGTGTATAACGCCATTAACCATACGCCAGAAGGCACTATTATTCGTGTTGATTGGAACAGAACCAGCAATGGTGCCCGATTCAGTGTGAAGGATAATGGGCCAGGGATCCCATCAGAACATCTTCCTCGTCTGACTGAGCGTTTTTACCGTGTAGATAAAGCGCGTTCACGCCAAGGTGGTGGCGGTACTGGGCTTGGTTTGGCTATTGTAAAACATGCGGTTCAACACCACAGTAGCCAGCTGGTGGTCACTAGCCAAGTGGGGAAAGGGAGTGAATTCTCATTTACCTTGCCGCCAGTGCTAATTGTTGATGATAAAAAATTCAAAAAAGCTTAGAAAATTCCATTTTATTAATAGAATCAATTTATTAATAAAGTGGAACCTGCTTCTATTTCGATTAATTAATTCTATTAATGCATTGTTTTTTTATATTATCCCACCAATTAATAATTTTAAAATAATATATCCTACCTGTTATCAAAAAAAGTGAATGATAAAATGAGGAGTTGATTAATTTTCAAGCAAATCATATAACGAGTATTGTGATTTTACTGAAAGGAATCACTGGTTCTGAAAATTAGTTTAGTTATTTCCTCTTGTTTTCGGGTTTGCTATTGCCTTTTTGCCCTATAAAAGTTCTACTTGTTGTCAGTTATTGGCGATTTTTTCTGTTTTTTGATTTTTCGTTTTGTCATCGGCAAGCAGGCATACTTTTTTATATTGTTAACAGTATGTTTATCAGAATTCTATCTCGCTATATATATTTCAAAGGGTTGCTAGGTGCATACCCGTAATTTTCTATTTCTGCTACTAAAAATTAACATAATATGGCTCATCGTTTATCATCAAGAGATATCATCGCATTAGGTTTTATGACCTTTGCGTTATTTGTCGGGGCAGGAAATATCATTTTCCCTCCGATGGTCGGCTTACAGGCTGGGGAACAAGTTTGGACCGCCGCACTTGGCTTTTTAGTCACAGGTGTGGGTCTACCCGTATTAACCGTTATTGCATTAGCGAAAGTTGGGGGCGGAATTGAAGCCCTGAGTACGCCGGTGGGTAAAACAGCAGGCTTACTGCTCGCGGTTGTCGCTTACTTATCTGTCGGTCCGTTATTTGCAACGCCTAGAACCGCAACTGTATCGTATAAAGTGGGTATCGCACCGTTATTTGGTGGCGAATCTGACATGTTACTGCTTATCTATAGCGCAGTTTATTTTGTGCTAGTGATAGGTATTTCGCTGTATCCGGGCAAATTACTGGATAGCGTAGGGCACATTTTGGCGCCCGTTAAAATGCTTGCACTGGCTATTTTAGGCGTCGCAGCCGTAATGTGGCCAGCAGGTGACCCAATTCCATCAACGGTAGAATACCGTGATATGGCCTTCTCAAATGGCTTTATTAACGGTTATCTCACAATGGATACCCTCGGGGCGATGGTGTTTGGTATTGTTATCGTGAATGCGGCGCGTTCACGGGGTATCGAAAACTCATCATTGCTTACTCGTTATACCATGTGGGCTGGCTTAATTGCTGGGGTATTGTTGACGCTGGTGTATCTATCCTTGTTCAAGCTGGGTGAAAATAGCGGTTCACTGATCCCGAATCCAGAAGATGGCGCGGATATCCTGCATACTTATGTTCAGTATACGTTTGGTGGCTACGGCAGCTTCTTCCTTGCTGTATTGATTTTTGTGGCTTGTATGGTGACTGCAGTTGGCCTGACTTGTGCTTGCGCAGAGTTCTTTAGCCGCTATGTGCCGATTTCTTACCGTAAGCTTGTGTTGATCTTAGGTGTTTTCTCTATGGTCATCTCAAACTTAGGTTTAAGTAAGTTAATCGCCTTCTCATTACCTGTGTTGGTTTCAATTTACCCTCCGTGTATTGTCTTGATACTATTGAGCTTCACATTGAAATGGTGGAAAAACCCAACGGTAGTGATTGCACCAACAATGCTAGTCAGCTTTGTAGTAGGCTTAATCGGCGCGGTGAAAGCGTCCGATCATTTGAAAGTCTACATCCCAGAATGGATGACGGCGATGCCATTGTATAAACAAGATTTAGTTTGGGTATTGCCAACACTTGTTGTCTTGGTCGTCGCGATTGTCTGTGACAAAGTGGTGTCACCATCAGTGCAGCATAAACAAGCTTAATCATTTGAATTATCGAATAAAAGGGAGCCAATAGGCTCCCTTTTTTATAACATATTAATTCACGCCGACGGCACTACCTGCTGGTCGGCGAACATCATTAGAACCGTAAATAAAGCCTTCGCGGACTTTGCCTGAAACGGCGGAGTCATTACCAGATGACTTGGCACTGACACCTGCACCATCAGGGATAGCAACCATAATTAGCTCAGCAGCCCCCCAAGGAGTCTGTTCAACCATCTTATAGCCCATCTTATCAAGTAGGGCTAAGCTGTCTTTCGATATACCTCGTTGTTCATAATAAACTTCATCAGGCAACCATTGGTGGTGAATGCGAGGTGCATTCACCGCTTCTTGTGGTGGCATTCCGTGGTCAATAATGTTTAATGCCGTTTGCAACGTGATAGAAATAATGCGTGAGCCGCCTGGAGAGCCGAGTACTAAGAACACGTTGCCATCTTTGGTGACAATGGTTGGGCTCATTGATGAGAGTGGGCGTTTACCCGGCGCGATAGAATTTCGTTCGCCTTGAACTAAGCCATAAAGGTTTTTTTCTCCCACTTTAGTGGTGAAATCGTCCATTTCATCATTGAGGAAGAAACCCGTTCCCGGTGGGATAACTACTGAACCAAATCGACCATTGATTGTGTAAGTGGTTGAAACGGCGTTTCCTTTTTCATCAACAACCGAATAATGAGTTGTTTCTGGTTTTTCATGAGGCCCCATTCCCGGCTGAACTTGCGTTGAAGGTGTCGCTTGGTTTGGTTTGATCTCTTTGCGCAGCTCTTCGGCGTAGGCTTTACTTAACAATTTTTCGGTTGGGTTATCCACAAATTCAGGATCGCCAAGAAACGTATTTCGGTCCATATAGGCGTGGCGCATAGCTTCGGTTAGGGTATGAATATATTCAGCAGAATTAAAGCCCATCTCTTTAAGGTCATAACCCTCTAAAATATTTAAGGTTTGGCAGATAGTCACACCACCAGAGCTTGGCGGTGGCGCAGAAATAAATTGATAGCCTCTATAGGTACAGCTAACTGGAGCTGTGTCCGTGATAGTAAAATCAGCAAAATCTTTTGCGGTGAGTATGCCGCCGTTTTTCTTTGACGCTTCTTCGACAGCTTTCGGTATTTCCCCTTCATAGAAAGCCGATGGCCCATTCTTGGCAATTTTTTCAAGGGTATTGGCTAAATCGGTTTGCACCAATAAGTCGCCAGGTTGAAAAGCGCTACCGTCAGGTTTTAAGAATATACGTGCGACTTCAGGATCTTGCTTAAAGCGCTCGGTGGTTGTATCCAGCACATCCGTATCTGCACGGGTTAATATAAAGCCTTCTCTGGCAAGCTTAATTGCAGGCTCCATCACTTGTTGGCGGCTCATTGTGCCGTATTTTTCTAAGGCATAATCTAGGCCTTTAACGGTACCTGGCACACCCGAAGCGAGGTAGCCGTATAAGCTTGCGTCTTTGATTAACTTACCGTCTTTATCGAGATACATATCCGCGCTTGCTGCGGCAGGAGCGGTTTCTCTAAAATTGATGAATAGGTCTTTGCCATCAGCCAAGTGAATGGTCATAAAGCCGCCACCGCCAATATTGCCACAACACGGGTTAACAACGGCTTGGGCATAGCCAACTGCCACTGCAGCATCCACAGCGTTTCCGCCTGATTTCAAGATATCTGCGCCAATTTGTGAGGCTAAATGTTGAGATGAAACGACCATGCCTTTTTTGGCTTCAACGGCAGGTTCTGATGCAGCAAAGATTTGGCTTGAAAATAATAAGGAAAGCAATAATGCAGCAGGGCGTAATGATGTTCTGATCATTCGTATCTCCCAGTTAAGGTAAGGTTTGATATAACACAAATTAATGATTTGTTAATTATTTGTATTTTTAATGTATAGCATACAATAGTGTGGAGTGTTGAATATTTGAGTTAAGAAGTGTTAACTGGGTAGGGATATTACTAATCAGAGACGTAATAATATTGATGGGGTGCACAAAAGAAAAAAGCGGGCAATCAGCCCGCTTTTGAAAAACTAAATCGATTGATTACAGTTTTGCAGAGTTTTTGGTCAGGTAGTCAGCAACGCCTTTTGGAGATGCGTTCATACCTTCTTTTCCTTTTTCCCACTGAGCAGGGCAAACATCACCGTGCTCTTCGTGGAATTGCAGTGCGTCAACCATACGCAGCATTTCGTCAATGTTACGGCCTAATGGCAGGTCGTTAACCACTTGGTGACGAACAACACCGTTTTTGTCAACGAGGAAAGAACCACGCAGTGCAACGCCTGCTTCTGGGTGTTCAATACCGTAAGCTTTCATGATTTCGCGTTTGATATCAGCAACCATCGGGTATTTAACTTCACCGATACCGCCGTTATCGACAGGGGTTTTACGCCATGCGTTATGAACAAACTCAGAGTCAAAAGAAACACCAACAATTTCAACACCGCGTTTTTTGAATTCTTCATAGCGGTGGTCAAATGCGATCAGCTCTGAAGGACACACGAAAGTGAAGTCCATTGGCCAGAAAAAGATCACAGCTGGACGGCCGTTCAGGTGGGTTTTCAGGTTGAAGTTTTCAACGATTTCACCGTTACCTAAAACAGCAGCAGCAGTAAAGTCAGGGGCTTGACGTGTTACCAGAACCATAATTTACTCCTATGAGTTTGATTTTTGTCCGAGAGATTTCACAAAAATTGTGTATTTTCGGACATAGACTTCCAAAAGGATAAAAAATTATCTTTTGATAATAAAGACATTTAAACCAATTATTGTGATAGGTTTTAACTATCAATTATACTGATTTAATAAATTAATATCAATAAGATAGTTTTATTCTGCCAAAGTGCAAGCATTAATTTATTCCTTTGCCTGTATTGTGACACTTTGTGCAAAAATTTGTTGCAGCGCATTCGCCATCATTTGTGGATAAAATTGAAAGAAAATATTTTCCAGCGCATCATATTGCAATAAAAAATCATCAAATGAACCGCTTAGCGCACTGAGCCTAGGTCTTCTTTTTGCCATCCCATTTAGGGATTTGCCAATATAGTTTTTATCTGCGTAACGAATTAACCACTGTTGTGGCCAGAGAAACTCATTTAACTCCTGAAACTTTTCAGGGGTATGACACAGTTGAGGTTCTATAATATTTCGGCAATAACGCACGAATTCAGGCAGTGAAATGGCAGGTTCAATCGTCGACCAATGCAAAGACAAAAAATGATCCCACACTAAATCCAACGTAATCGGTGCAACACGGCGATATTCCTCACGAAACAGTAATTTGGCCTCTTTGACCAAAGGGTGCGTGTCAGTGATGCGATCGACAGCGCGGTGCATCATAATGCCAGAGACAACTTCAGGTGAGTAAAGGCCCGCAGGGTTGCCGCGAACGTAGTCAGCCATTGTGTTGCCGAGCAGGGAGCTGGCAGCGAGGTGGGCTAGGTGGAGGTGTGCTAGATAATTCATTCTTTTATAGTATACCTGATGCCTTTCAAATTATAGCTGTGTTAGCGGCGCAAACCGACCCTAGTCACATACTTATGTATGCTCCTAGGGCTCAATTTGCTTGCTGCCTTGCTCTAATTCGAAATTCATGAGGTATCAGTATTGAGTATTGAAATGAAAACCAAAGTTCAACTACAGCATAGTTATTACTTGCCGCCTACCTGTGATTTGAAATCCATAGGACATGCAGCAGTAGTTAGCAAAGTTTAAACTATAGCAATAATTACGTTGAATTCGAAACTTATGGGGTATCAGTATTGAGATGAAAACCAAAGTTCAACTACAGCATAGTTATTACTTGCTGCCTACCTGTGATTCGAAATCCATAGGACATTATTTAGTCCTTAGCTGGGTAATGAAAAATAATAGAAATCAATTTGTCATGAAAGGTAAGTAAAATTGAAATAATTCATTCATCGAATGGATAAATAGCGTACAGAATTTTTTGCTAACAAAATATTTATTAAATAATGGTGGTTTTTTGTGCAATTCTGCGCTTATTTCTTGCGCCAAAGGCGGTGCGGCACTAGACTAGTTCCCTATTTTTTTTAGATTGATGTCAATACAATGCGTGTTTCTGATTTTACTTTTGAATTACCCGAAGAACTGATTGCCCACTATCCACAGGCTGAACGTAGCGCTTGCCGCTTATTGAGTTTGGATGGCGGATCAGGGCAGCTAACGCATGGTGTTTTTACGGATGTCCTAGAAAAATTGGAGAAAGGGGATTTACTGGTATTCAACAATACCCGCGTGATCCCCGCAAGGCTGTTTGGTCGCAAAGTCAGCGGCGGCAAAATTGAAGTCCTCATTGAGCGCATGTTGGACGAACACCGTGTATTGGCACATGTTCGTGCTTCAAAAGCGCCAAAAGAGGGTGCTGAATTGTTGCTGGGTGAAGATGAAAGCGTCAAAGCTACGATGGTGGCACGTCACGGTGCCTTATTTGAGCTGCGCTTTGATGATGAGCGGGATGTGCTGAGCATTTTGAACCAAATTGGTCATATGCCATTGCCCCCTTACATCGACCGACCTGACGAAGAAGCCGATAAAGAGCTCTATCAAACCGTGTATAGCGAAAAACCGGGTGCTGTAGCAGCACCAACGGCGGGCCTACACTTTGATGAGCCTTTGCTTGACGCTTTGCGCCAAAAAGGTGTCGAAATGGCGTTTGTCACGTTACATGTTGGCGCGGGGACGTTCCAGCCTGTTCGTGTTGATACCATCGAAGACCACATCATGCACTCTGAATATGCGGAAGTGCCGCAAGATGTGGTTGATGCGGTATTAGCATGTAAAGCGCGTGGTAACCGTGTTGTTGCTGTGGGAACAACGTCAGTTCGTTCATTAGAAAGCGCAGCTAAAGCCTGCCAAGATGCCTTAATTGCTCCATTTTTTGATGATACCCAAATTTTTATTTATCCAGGTTATGAATATCAGGTGATTGATGCACTTATCACTAACTTCCATCTGCCCGAATCGACACTAATTATGTTGGTTTCTGCATTTGCTGGATATAAAAATACAATGAATGCGTACAAAGAGGCGGTTGCTGAGAAATACCGTTTCTTTAGCTATGGTGATGCGATGTTTATCACCCCCAATGCGAATGCAAAATTCGAAAAAATTGGCGAATAATCAGTGATAAGCGGTGGCATCAGCTGCTTGCTTAGCAAATTAATACTATCGATAACATCAGACTGTTTTTCTGATGTTTGGAGGCAAACGTGAAATATGAATTACAAACGACCGATGGCAATGCACGCCGTGGCCGTTTAGTGTTTGAGCGCGGCGTGGTTGAAACCCCTGCATTTATGCCAGTGGGCACCTACGGTACCGTAAAAGGCATGACCCCAGAAGAAGTAAAAGAAACGGGCGCTCAAATCCTGTTAGGCAATACTTTCCACCTGTGGTTACGCCCTGGCCAAGAAATCATGAAGTTGCATGGTGACCTCCATGACTTTATGCAATGGCAAGGCCCGATTTTAACGGACTCTGGCGGTTTCCAAGTCTTTAGTCTTGGCGCGATGCGTAAAATTAAAGAAGAAGGCGTACATTTTCGTAACCCAATTAACGGTGAGAAAGTTTTCTTAAGCCCTGAAAAATCGATGGAAATTCAGTACGACCTCGGTTCAGATATCGTAATGATATTCGACGAATGTACGCCATATCCAGCAGATTGGGATTATGCAAAGACCTCAATGGAAATGTCACTGCGTTGGGCTGCACGTAGCCGCCAACGTTTTGACGAGTTAAACAATAAAAATGCCCTGTTTGGTATCATCCAAGGTAGTGTTTACGAAGATTTACGTGATATTTCGGTTAAGGGGCTGGTGGAAATCGGCTTTGATGGTTACGCTGTAGGCGGCCTTGCCGTTGGCGAACCGAAAGAAGACATGCACCGTATTTTAGAGCATGTTTGCCCACAAATTCCGGCAGAAAAACCGCGTTATTTAATGGGAGTCGGTAAACCAGAAGATTTAGTGGAAGGCGTTCGTCGTGGTATCGACATGTTCGACTGTGTGATGCCAACACGAAATGCACGAAACGGCCATTTATTTGTCACAAATGGCGTGGTAAAAATTCGTAATGCGAAGTATAAATCTGACACATCAACGCTCGATGCGGATTGTGACTGTTATACTTGTCGTCATTATAGTCGTGCCTATTTGCATCACCTTGATAGATGTAATGAAATTCTTGGCGCAAGGCTCAATACCATCCATAATTTACGTTACTATCAGCGTTTAATGGCGGGTATCCGACAAGCCATTGAAGACGGTAATTTCGAAGAGTTTGCGAAAGATTTCTATCAAAAGATTGGAAAACCTGAACCTTCGTTAAATATCGAATGAATTTAAGTGCGAAATCACGTTAACCTGTGTAGCATAGTTAGCTTGGTTTATTCGTTATACATCGAATATAAACGCACTGAATTAGTTAGAGTCTGTACTTAAAATTGCTTTCAATAAAACAATGAGGAAAGTTGAATGAGTTTTTTTATTTCTGAAGCAGCGGCATCAGCAGGTGCACCAGCGCAGGGTAGCCCATACACTATGGTTATCATGCTTGTTGTTTTCGCGCTGATCTTCTATTTCATGATTTTGCGTCCGCAGCAAAAACGTGCGAAAGAACACCGTAAATTGATGGAATCTATCACGAAAGGTGATGAAGTTTTAACAACTGGCGGTTTAATCGGACGTGTTACTAAAGTGTCTGAAACAGGTTATGTTGTTCTTGAACTGAGTGAGAACACAGAAGTAACCATCAAACGTGATTTCGTTGCTGCTGTTTTACCTAAAGGCACAATGAAAGCAATTTAATTCTGATTTTCCCGAAGGGAACTGCCGTGCTAAACCGTTATCCTTTGTGGAAGTATCTGATGTTGATCGTTGCGATCCTCATCGGTCTGCTTTATGCGCTTCCAAACCTATATGGTGAGGATCCGGCTGTTCAGATCACTGGCGTGCGGGGAACCGCCGCCAATGAACAAACGCTGGTCCAAGTCCAAAAATCGTTACAAGATGACAAAATTGAGAGTAAGTCAATCTCTCTGGAAAATGGGGCAATTTTAGCCCGTTTCAACAACTCTGATGTTCAGTTACGTGCTCGTGAAGTCATCATGAATGCACTGGGTGACCAGTATGTTGTTGCATTAAACCTTGCACCTGCGACGCCTAAATGGCTCGAAGCTGTCGGCGGTGAGCCGATGAAGCTGGGTCTTGACCTGCGTGGTGGGGTTCACTTCCTGATGGAAGTTGATATGGACACTGCATTAGGTAAATTGCAGGAACAAAACATGGATGGTTTGCGTAATGACCTGCGTCAAGAAGGCATTGCGTACTCTTCTATTCGTAAAGGCAATGATTACAGCGTCGAAGTTCGCTTCCGTAACGCTGACGATCGTAGCCAAGCAGAAAAAGCGCTGGCACGTAAATACCCAGACCTCGTGTTTAGTGATGGCAGCGACAACACCATGATCGCTGTGATGACCGACGAGCGCTTACGTGAAGCTCGCAACTATGCTGTTTCTCAAAACATTACCATCATTCGTAACCGTGTAAACCAATTAGGTGTTGCCGAACCTTTAGTTCAACGCCAAGGTGCAGACCGCATTGTGGTTGAGTTACCGGGTATTCAAGATACAGCACGCGCTAAAGAAATCTTAGGTGCAACCGCCACATTAGAATTCCGCCTTGTGAATACCAGCGTGGATTCATCCGCAGCAGAAAGTGGCCGTGTACCGGGTGACTCAGAAGTTAAATACGACCGTGAAGGGGCGCCGTATGTCCTGTATAAGCGCGTTATTTTAACGGGTGACCATATTACGGACTCAACGTCTGAAGCCGATGAAAACGGCGCACCGCAAGTGAGCATCAGCCTTGATAGTTCTGGTGGTTCTATCATGTCTGACTTTACACGTGATAACCAAGACAAGCTGATGGCAACGCTGTTCGTTGAATATAAGGACAGCGGCAAAAAAGATGCGACGGGCCGTTCAATCTTGGTGAAAGATGAAAAAGTTATCAATGCTGCACGTATTTCTGCACGTTTTGGTAGCAAGTTCCGTATCACTGGTATCAATAATGGTAATGAGGCACGCCAGCTTTCATTATTATTACGTGCGGGTGCGTTGATTGCGCCAATTCAAATCGTTGAAGAACGTACTATCGGTCCAACACTGGGTATGCAAAATATCGAGCAAGGTCTGAAGGCATGTATCGCGGGTCTGTTAGCGTCTATCCTGTTTATGATTATCTACTATCGTAAATTTGGTTTGATTGCGAGTAGCGCGCTGTTAGCGAACTTGGTGTTAATCGTGGGTGTGATGTCGTTGTTGCCGGGTGCAACACTCACCATGCCAGGTATTGCAGGTATCGTATTAACCCTTGCGGTTGCGGTCGATGCCAACGTACTTATCAACGAACGTATCAAAGAAGAGCTGAAAAACGGGCGATCTGTTCAGCAAGCGATTCATGAAGGTTATAAAGGCGCCTTCTCAAGTATTACCGATGCAAACTTAACGACATTGATCACCGCTATCATTCTATATGCAGTGGGAACAGGGTCGATTAAAGGCTTTGCGATTACGACAGCGATTGGTGTCGCAACCTCTATGTTTACAGCGATTGTAGGTACACGTGCGATTGTGAACCTGCTGTACGGCGGTAAACGTATTAACAAGCTGTCAATTTAAGGAGCACGTTGTGGCACAGGATTATACTGTTGAACAATTGAACTATGGCCGTAAAGTCTATGACTTTATGCGCTGGGACAACGTTGCCTTCACGATTTCAGCTCTGTTATTGGTTGCATCGGTTGTCATTATCGGACTAAAAGGTTTTAACTGGGGTCTGGATTTCACCGGGGGGACGGTTATTGAGATTAGCCTAAGCCAACCTGCTGATTTGGACAAAATTCGTGATAGCTTGTCTAACTCGAACCATAAAGACCCATTGATTCAAAACTTTGGTAGCAGCCGTGACATCATGATTCGTATTCCGCCAATTGAAGGCACTGCGGGTCAAGAAGTTGGCAAAGAGATTATTACGGTTATCAACCAAAATGTGGATGATAAAGCCACCGTTAAACGAATCGAATTCGTGGGGCCGAGTGTCGGTGCAGAATTGGCGCAAACGGGGGCACTAGCTCTGTTAACCGCGCTTATCTGTATTTTGATTTACGTTGGTTTCCGTTTCGAATGGCGTTTGGCGGCGGGTGCCGTGTTATCTCTTGCCCATGACGTGGTGATTACCTTGGGAATACTGTCTCTGTTCCATATTGAGATAGATATGACCATCGTGGCATCATTAATGTCGGTTATTGGTTACTCGCTGAACGACAGTATCGTTGTTTCCGACCGTATCCGTGAAAACTTCCGTAAAATTCGTCGCGGTACACCGTACGAAATCATGAACGTCTCTTTGACGCAAACATTGAGCCGTACCATCATGACATCAGCCACCACATTATTAGTGGTTCTGATGCTGTATCTGTTCGGTGGCGCGATGCTGGAAGGCTTCTCACTGGTTATGTTAATCGGTGTAACTATCGGTACTATCTCATCTATTTACGTTGCTTCTGCATTAGCACTGAAGATGGGAATGAAACGCGAGCACTTGATGCAAGCGAAAGTCGAGAAAGAAGGCGCAGACCAAGAGTCATTACTGCCTTAGTGTTGTAGCTAGGTGCAAGTATTATTAATCCCTAAGGGCATTCACAATATGCCACTAAGGTGAATAAACTAAGCGAACACCTCTACAGCGCGGAATATACAGCGTTACCAACACCCTAGAAGACATCTTCTAGGGTGTTTTTTATTGCATAGTAGGGTAAACTATCCCTCCGTAAATAGGACTCAGGAAACGCTATGCATTGCCCATTTTGCTCAGCTGTAGATACGAAAGTCATCGACTCGCGTCTGGTTGGTGAAGGTGCTCAAGTCCGTAGACGCCGCCAATGTTTACTTTGCCATGAACGTTTTACCACGTTTGAAGTAGCAGAACTGGTCATGCCTCGAGTCATTAAAAGTGATGAAGTGCGTGAGCCGTTTGATGAAGAAAAACTCAATCGCGGTATGCAAAAAGCATTGGAAAAACGCCCTGTTAGCTCTGATGATATTGAACAAGCCATCATTTCCATTAAGTCTCAACTCCGTGCGACGGGGGAACGTGAGGTTCCGTCGAAACTCATTGGTAGCTTAGTGATGGATGAGCTGAAAAAGCTCGATAAAGTCGCGTATATCCGTTTTGCCTCGGTTTACCGTAGTTTTGAAGATGTGCGTGAGTTTGGCGAAGAAATCGCGAAATTACAGGATTAGTGCCAATGATTGAACAAGATAACATTTACATGGCACGTGCCTTCGAATTGGCACATCTCGGCCGCTTTACCACATCACCGAACCCGAATGTCGGGTGTGTGATTGTGCGTGATGGCGAAATTGTGGGCGAAGGCTACCACCAAAAAGCTGGTGAACCTCATGCAGAAGTGCATGCACTGAGAATGGCGGGGGAGAAAGCGAAAGGGGCAACGGCGTATGTCACCCTTGAGCCTTGCAGTCACCATGGGCGCACGCCACCTTGTGCAGAAGCGTTGATTAACGCTGGCGTGAGCCGTGTTGTCGCTGCGATGCAAGACCCCAATCCACAAGTTGCAGGGCGTGGCCTGTACATGTTGTCTCAAGCGGGTATTGAAACTCGTAGCAATGTTTTATTGGATGAAGCCGAAGCGGCAAACCGCGGTTTTTTAAAACGCATGCGTACGGGCTTCCCGTATATTCAGTTAAAGCTTGCGGCCTCACTGGATGGCAAGACCGCACTAGCGTCAGGTGAAAGCAAGTGGATCACCAGTGCCGCGGCGCGCAAAGATGTCCAAGAATTCCGTGCGCAGGCCAGCGCTATTTTAAGCACCAGTAGCACCGTGATTGCGGATGGCCCTTCACTGACAGTGCGTTGGAACGAGCTCCCCGCAGATATCCAACATGTTTATCCAGAAAGCCAAGTGCGTCAGCCAATTCGTATTGTGCTGGATAATCACAACCGTGTGACGGCTGACCATAAAGTCACTCAACTTGATGGTGAGTGTTGGTTAGTTCGTGCAAACCCAGATGCAAACGCATCATGGCAAGGGAAGGTTGAGCAAATTGCTGTTCCTGCTGATGATAACGGCACTGATCTGGTTATTTTGATGATGCAACTGGCGAAACGTAACGTCAACAGTATCTGGGTAGAAGCAGGGGCTAAATTAGCAGGCTCGTTACTCAAACTGGGTATTGTTGATGAACTGATTGTGTATATCGCCCCTAAATTATTGGGCAACAATGCACGTGGTTTGGTTGATTTCCCTGCATTAAGTGCTTTAGTTGATGCACCAAGATTTGAATTTACAGATGTGACGAAAGTCGGTGATGACCTGCGTGTCAGGCTGCGTCCTGTCTGGTAAGTGCGTTTTTTTGAAATTCGCGCATACGATAAACGAAAGAATGTGATAAAATCCGCGCCCCGCGGGTTATAATTAATATTAGAGGAAGACTATGAACGTAATTAAAGGTGTTGTTGCTGCGCCAAAAGCGCGTGTTGCTATCGCTATTGCTCGTTTTAACAACTTTATTAATGATAGTCTGCTGGAAGGTGCTGTTGATGCGTTAGAGCGCATCGGTCAGGTTTCAAACGACAACATTACTATCGTTTGGGTGCCAGGTGCCTATGAACTGCCATTAACCGCGAAAGCGCTGGTTGAAACCAAAAAATATGATGCTGTTATCGCATTAGGTACGGTTATCCGTGGTGGTACTGCTCACTTTGAATATGTTGCAGGTGAGTGTAGCTCCGGTCTATCCCATGTTGCGATGAATAGCGAAGTGCCTGTGACTTTCGGTGTGTTAACCACTGAAAATATCGAGCAAGCTATCGAACGTGCGGGTACTAAAGCGGGTAACAAAGGTGCTGAAGCTGCATTAACGGCACTTGAA
This sequence comes from Providencia sp. R33, assembly GCF_019343475.1. Lineage (NCBI taxonomy): Bacteria > Pseudomonadati > Pseudomonadota > Gammaproteobacteria > Enterobacterales > Morganellaceae > Providencia > Providencia sp. R33. The sequence goes on from NZ_CP072453.1 coordinate 4,498,543, forward strand.
ATGATTAATGTAATTAAAGCCATTAAAGGCAAATAATACACAAATAATAGGATGTCGCATGATGAGAGTGTTAATCTCCATGCGGCAAAATTGTTTTGTGTATAGTTTTTAAATTTAAGGGGAATCTTGTGAAACCTGCTGCTCGTCGCCGCGCTCGTGAGTGTGCTGTACAGGCCATTTATTCATGGCAATTATCTGGCAATCCAATTGCTGAAGTCGAATATGAGTTTATTGCTGAACAGGACATGTCAGACGTTGACGTAAACTATTTTCGTGAACTGTTATCAGGCGTTGCAACCAACGCAACTAAGCTTGATCAACTGATGACGCCTTATTTATCTCGTCAACTCGAAGAGCTGGGTCAGGTAGAAAAAGCGATTTTACGTGTCTCTATGTTTGAATTAAGCTTCCGTGAAGATGTGCCTTATAAAGTCGCAATTAACGAAGGTATTGAATTAGCGAAAGTTTTTGGCGCAGAAGATAGCCATAAATTCGTTAACGGTGTATTAGATAAAGCGGCACCTGCGGTTCGCCGTAAAAAATAATAATATCAGGGTTCCCTCCTGTAACACTACAGTAGTCGAGAGGTAGGCTGGGTTCCAGTCTACCTTTGTACTTATAGGCTCGTCATACTTTAAGTTACAGGTGTATTGGCTAAAATGGCCTCAGATGGGGGTTTTAGCCGACTTTAGGTAGGGCAGAAATTTGCCGCCTATTTGTAGCTTGAATTATTCAGAGTATAAATTATTTATTTCGTTTAAAACGAAAATAGAGATAGCGAAAACGGAAAATCTACCATGTCATATGGCGAATTTGACCTCATCGCACGTTACTTTAACCGTCAAACCACTAACCGACGTGATGTGAATATCGGTATTGGTGATGACTGTGCGTTGATGACCATCCCGGAAAAACAGCAACTTGCTGTGAGCACTGATACTCTTGTTTCTGGCATTCATTTCCTACCTACGATTTCTCCCGCTGACCTTGCGTACAAATCATTAGCCTCTAATTTAAGTGACCTTGCTGCAATGGGTGCTGATCCTGCTTGGGTTTCTTTAGCCATTACACTGCCTTGTGTGGATTGTGAGTGGTTGCAGTCCTTTAGTGATAGCTTGTTCGAACAGCTAAATTATTATGGAATGCAATTAATTGGCGGTGATACCACGCGTGGACCAATGAGCTTAACTTATACAGTGCATGGCCTAGTACCTGTTGGCAAAGCGATGCCCCGTTCTGGTGCACGTAATGGCGATTGGATTTATGTGACGGGTACATTGGGGGATAGCGCGGCGGGTCTCGCTATTTTACAAGATAGGTTGCATGTCTCGAACACAGAAGATAAAGCGTGGTTAGTTGCACGCCATTTGCGTCCTCAACCACGTATTTTACAAGGGCAAGCGCTACGTAATTTAGCCTCTTCAGCGATTGATATCTCTGATGGTTTGGTTTCCGATT